>CALBTS010000791.1 GCA_937968035.1 uncultured Methanomethylovorans sp. | reverse complement strand
ATAGAACTGGCAGAGGAATTGCAGCAAACAGATAGTATCAGTGCCAGGTGGGTGGCAGCAGATGCCATCCGGGAACTTACGGGCGAAAAAGTTCGGCAGAAGCTGCAATCCAAGAAAGCAAAGTGAGTTTTATATTTACTCATGCCTCAATGCATCCAACGGTCTCATCTGAGCAGCTTTCCATGCAGGATAAACCCCGCCTGCAACACCCGTCATTATGCCGAACACAATACCCAGTATGATGTAAGCCATGCTTGATGGTGCAAACAGGTAAGATGCCTGCTTCATTATAAGCACAGTTATCAGGAATCCGCCTCCGAAACTCAATATTCCTCCTATGAGGCTTGCAGCCGTTCCCAGAAACAGTGCTTCCAGCAGGAACATCTTGAGCACATCTTTTCTTGAAGCTCCCACTGCTTTCATTATGCCTATCTCCCGCGTGCGCTCCATAGTGGACATGAGCATTACATTGAGGATGCTCACCCCTGCCACAAGCAGGGAAATGGAGCTTATTCCCATCAGGAACAGGGAAATGTATCTGGAGATCTCATCAATGCTTGAAAGGATCGTATTGGTGGCAAGTACGAACACCTCTTCGTCTTTCTTGTTGAGCCTTTCCTCAAGGTCCTCTTTGACCGTATCTATCTCGTTGATGTCCTCAACCTGGATTATGGCATAACTATAACCTTCATCCGTATCCTCATAGATCCTTGTGAACATCTGTTCATCAATAAAAACAGCACTGTCAGCGCTGATATCAAAGCCCATCCCGCGTTCTTTCAGGATGCCTATTACTCTGAACTTTGTATCTTCTATAGTTATCTTTCCGCCAATATTGACTTCGAGATCCTCTGCAAGCTGTGATCCTATCACACAATCAGAAGACCCACGTTTGTACATACGGCCTGCTTCTATCGGCGCAAGACCGGGCAGATCATCGCTTTCGATACCATATACGCTTGCGTAGGTTTCCTCGTTCTTGTATTCAGCCATTGAAGCGCTGGAATAGATAGGTATCAGGTTCTCTATACCTGCAACTTTCTGCATCTTCTCTACTTGCTTCTCAGTTATCGTCTCCTCTCCGAACCCAGGATATACCAGAAGCTCGTTACCCACATCTCCCAGGGAATCGGATACTGACAGCTTCAGGCTGTTTCCCAGTATCCCCATGGACGAAATTGCAATGACTCCGATGATTATTCCCACAGCTGCAAGGACGGTGCGTGCCATGTGCCTCTTGAGGTTCCTTTTTGCTAGTTCAGCGTACATATTACCTTTGAAATACCTATTCTGAAGCTTCAACGATCTCACCGTCCCTGAGAACTATGTTAGTGTTCGCATATGCTGCTATTTTTGGATCGTGTGTGACAACTATGATGGTAGTTCCATGTAAGTTGAGCTCGCTGAGAAGATCCATTACGCTTTTTCCGGTCTTTGTATCGAGATTTCCTGTAGGCTCGTCTGCCAAAAGGATAGGCGGGGAATTTGCCAGTGCCCTGGCGATGGCAACTCTTTGCTGCTGACCTCCTGAAAGCTCACTGGGTTTGTGTTCGGCAAACTCTGCGTCAAGGTTTGCTCGTCTCAAGAATTCCATTGCCCTTCTCCGGCGCTCTTGTTCCGGGATCCCGCTGAATATCATAGGCATTTCAACATTCTCCACGGCAGTGAGAGTAGGTATCAAATTGAACTGCTGGAATATGAAACCAATATTGTTCCTGCGTATTTCTGTAAGCTGGTCATCATTAAGAAGAGAAAGATCTGTGCCATTGATCTTTACGGTGCCTTCCGTGGGTTGATCAAGGCAACCAATGAGATTGAGCATTGTGGATTTTCCTGAACCGGAAGACCCCATAATGGTCACAAAGTCTCCTCTTTCGATCGAAAGATCGACACCGTTAAGAGCATGTATTTGGCTTGCTCCAAGATGATAGATCTTCTTCACATCAGTGAGCTGGACTATAGGACCTTGCATACATGCCCCGTTCATTCTGATATCTTCCGTTTCTTCCATGAATATGCTATAACGCCCAGCACTGCAATAGATATGACAGCAACAAGAACGATCATAACGAATCGTGTTCCTCCACTATTGCTGGGAGCAGGCAGCGTTCCTTTGTGGAGTACAATGTCCTCATTTATGTATGCATAGGCATTGTTAGTATTTCTGAACTCAATTAGCAAGGGTATTTTTTCTACATTGTTTCCCTGTGTGGACGCAGACAGCTCAAAACTGCTGAAATCATCACTTTCCAGAGTGCCTACAAAGTATTTTTCATACGGTTGCACAGGTGTGATGTTTTCCGTTTCCGTCACTGAGATCATGACATTCTTTGCATCGGTTGTTCCAAAATTGTTTATATCTCCTGTGATGCTATATGTATTTCCTATTCTTTCTACCTCTAAGGCTGACAGTATAAGCGCATACTGATCCACCACTTCAACGTTGTAGCTCGTACCGGATGAGATATGCGGGTTGTCTCCATTGAAATATGTAGCAGAGAATTGCATCTCTTTGTTGCCATTCTTGGATGTCATGGAGTTCAGGGTGAACGTTGCTGTGGATTTATTTCCCTCATTGATGGTACCTACAAAGACATTAGCCGGAAAGAACGTAATATCATTTCCTTCCGGAGTGACAATAACACCTGTAATGTCATTGGGTCTTAAGTTCACGACTTCCACATTCACAGTTGAATATTCTTTCATGAGGGTGGGAGGCATATCGGATACAATTATCTTCAGATCCCTGTTATCAACTTTTACCGGTATCCTGTAGTTGAGGTTGTACATGTCGCTGCCTCCCACAACTTCCAGTTCCAGGAAGTGCATGCCATTGGCAGCACTCTCGTTCGCCTTTATGTTGAAAGTGAGCCGGATGTAATCCCCTGGCCCCAGTAACCCAACATTTGTCTGTCTTCCATCCAGGATCTTAATTCCCTTATTACCCTTAAGGGTTGCACTTGCGATGTAGGCATTCATATCGAATGTCTCGTCATCCTCCTGAACGTATACCTCACCTGAAGCCATGTTCCTGAGTTCCACAGTTACTGTACCCGTATCTCCTGGCATGAATACTCCAGGTTCGACTGAATAGTTCACTGTGATAGTGGGACGGATCTCGGTATCGGCACTTGCACAAGGCAAGAAAACGGTCAGTAAAATAAAGAGAAATATGATCGTTCTCATGATATCATTTTCGTTTTTCATGTTAACTTAGTGCCTGAAGTAACGTATAGATCATATAGATCACGTACAATCCCATTGGCACTCCCACAGTGATAAGAGCATTCTTAACTGTAAGGTTTCTGGCATGCATCATGGCAAATATCCATATGTTCGCACTCCACAAGGTCAGGAGTATTCCTATGACAGTGGAAGCCATTATGTAAGGGTCAGAGAACATGGCTTTTTCAAGAAGAGCGGGATCTTGCACGGAAAGATCGAGTGAAGAATAAGCTTTGCTTGTCAATACAAGGCTTAACACGGATCCCAGGATCGAAGGCAGGAACCCATAGGCAACAAACTCACAGACCCTCTTGAAAGTTCCCTGTCCACTCAAAACCAATGAGATGCCATAAAATATGCCACTGTATACCAACCACATAATGAACACGGATATGATGGCAAATATTGCTCCTATGGCAGCACCTATCTGTGCAACGGATGCCATATCACTTGGCAGGTTTCCTATCAGCTTGCTTGCTATTATGTAAGCACTGATAGCCGATATTACGGCCATTGCCCCAATGATCATCAGTGGTTGCTTGAAATCTGGATCCTCTTTAATTTTATTCTCAAAGAATTCTCGAGGATTTGTAAGAACCTGCATCATAATTTAGCCTCTTGTACAAATAATTATTGTAACAAACATAAATATGACTATGACTTATTATAACTTTCGTTTTTATATTTTACGGTTGGCCTATTGCCTGATACAATGTATAGAGCATATATATCAGGTATAGTCCAATTGGTATTCCTACGGTGATCATGGCATTCTTGATACTAAGGCTCCTTGAGTGGATCATAGCGAAAACCCATATATTAGCACTCCATAGGGCAAGGATAATGCTTATCGCATTAGATACTATCATATAAGGACTTTTGAGCATGGCTTTTTCTATGGTCTGCGGGTCATTCATGGCAAAATCTGAAAAAGAGCACATGCTGATCATAAGCACCATGCTGATGGCAGAGCTAAAGATGAAAGGCAGGAATCCATAGGCAACAAACTCAAGGACTCTTGTGAACTTCCCTTGTCCGGCTAAAAACCATGAAAAAACATAGAATAAGCCACTGATCATCAGCCACACGATCATCCCGGAAGCCATGGTGACCATTAAGCCCAAAGTAATCACAATCAGCTGGACAATGGTAGGTACATCGCTCAACAGATTTTCCATCAATTCCCTCATTAAGATAAAAGCATTGATGAGGGTCAGAAGGGTCACTATACCAATTACAGCATAAGGTGGTTTCAAGTCAATTTCTTCTTTGATCTTTTCCTCAAAGAAACCCCCCGGATCGCTAAGGACTTCCAGCATTATTTGCTCCAATCTCTAAACTAAATTTACACCAACAATGTCGTTGTTAACATTTTTTTCACTCTTTTTATTGCATGTTTTTTTCCAAGGATATATATAGATTTGGCTCAATCTGTTTGTGTATTTACCTTTCAGATCCTTCAAACGGAGTTGAGAGTTTGAATAGTGCAATATCACAGAGTGGTAATCCAATCATTGAATTGAGAGATCTGTGTAAGAGTTACTGGGCAGGTAATATGGAGGTCCAGATACTAAAGAGCATCAATATGAAAGTTTATGCGGGTGAGTTCCTGGCTATAATGGGTCCATCGGGGTCAGGGAAAAGTACCCTTATGAATATGGTAGGGTGCCTTGACAGGCCTACCTGCGGGCAGGTGATCCTGATGGGTCAGGATATTAATACAATTACCGACTCAGAACTTGCACGCTTGCGGGGTCTCGAGATCGGCTTTGTGTTCCAGAACTTCAATCTTGTTCCCAGGTTGTCTGCAACGCAGAACATTCTCCTACCTACCTATGCGAACACGAAAAATGGTATAGAGCCAAATAAAAGGGCAAATGAGCTGATCCAACTTGTGGGGCTTGAAGACCGTCGTAACAACCGGCCTTCTCAACTTTCGGGAGGGCAGCAACAGCGGGTGGCTATAGCCAGGGCTCTGATCAATGATCCTTCTATAATCCTGGCGGACGAACCTACAGGAAACCTTGACAGCAAGACCGGATTAGAGATAATGGACATGTTCAAGGACCTTAATAAAAAAGGAAGGACTATTATTATGATCACTCATGATCCCGGTCTCGCAAGCTATGCTGACAGAGTGGTATACTTGAAAGATGGTGTGCTTAATAACTAGGCGGTGGTAATATCAGAACAATTTTGAAATATCTTTGCTTGACTCTTGTTTCATGCGTACTTTTGTCAGGTGTTGCATGTGCAGTTTCAGGTTCAGCTCTCAGTATCAGTGTCCTTAAATATGAACCTGTGCCTGCAGAGATCGGTAAATATGTTGATGTCTGGATCAAGGTAGAGAACACGGGTTCAGGTAAATCCGAGGACCTTTCCATAAAAATGGTCCCTGAGTACCCCCTGTCTCTGGATTCAGAAGCTAACGCCCTTGAAAACATTGGCATTCTTGGGCCTGAAAGTGCGGCAGTACATAAATACAGGCTTTTTGTGGATGAGAATGCGAAACAAGGTGTTGCTTCCTTTGATGTCCAGTTCCAGAAGGAAAAGAACGGTGCCTGGGTGGAAGAAACCTTTGAGATCACCATAGGGTCTGCTGCCTTTAACAGTAAAGGCAATGTCCAGATAGAAGGCGCTCCGACAAAGGAGCCTGAAGTTTTTATGCCAGGTGACACCGGCACTATCACCTTCACTCTTAAAAACAGTGCGACAGCATATTCAGTGACCATCAATGGTGAAGACTTCGATACCAATGCCCGGGTACAATCTGCCACATTGAAAGGAACGGATGGTCTAACAGTGGTCACTGACACTTATTATGGAAATGGCATCCTGGGTCCGGGTGAATCAATGGTCCTTACATACAACATAATTGTTGACGATAACGTGTCAGATGGTACTTATTACCTTGATTTTTCAACAATAGGAAGCTCGCATTCCTACAATAACAACTGGCGTGTTCCTATAAAGGTCGATTCTTCTTCTTTGCGCATTGTTCCCTCCAAACCTCTCAAGCTGGAGAATGGAATAGGAACTCTGGAGTTCGATGTAGCTAATATCCATCCGAACAGCTTGTCATCGGTAAGTGTCAGGCTGGAAGCAGATGGTGTGAATTTCTCTCCTTCTGAGTACTTCGTTGGTTCCATGGACCCGGATGAACTTTTTACCATACAGATCTACGGAGAAACCTCTTCTTTGGATGATACTTCTCCCAGGGAATTAAAGATCACTGCTAATTACAGAAATGGTTTTAACGAACACGAGGAGGTTATAGGTGTAAAGGAGTTACAACTGGAAACAGTAAAGGAATCAGGCACTATCGGTCCTCTGGCATCACTGCTTCTCGTTGCCGTCCTTGCAGGTGCCGGCTACCTGATCTATAAGCGCAGGAAGCAAAAGTGAGGATTGAATGATAAGCCTCCGGCGATCTGTTGGGATCTCGATAGGCAGTATCAGCAGCTCAAAGATGCGATCTGGCCTTACGACCCTGGGAATCATTATCGGAGTAGCTGCTGTGATAGCTAATGTGTCTCTTGGCGCCAGTTTTAATCAGTTCTTCAATGATGAGATCGGTGCCGTGGGTTCTAATTTCATAGTGATCTACAGCCAGGGAGTGAATGTCTTTTTCGATAAGGAGCTTGATCTTATAAAGAACACTCCGGGGGTTGAAGGTGTTTCTCCGATCAATCAGCAGATGGCCAGGGTCACTTACCTGTCAACTTCCAGACAGATAGATATACAGGGTGTTACGGAGGATTACGGGGAAGTTGCCAATCTAAAGATGGATGCTGGGAATTTTCTTGAAGATAAGGACCAGTTTGTGGCAGTATTGGGTTCCGAGATCGCTTACGAAAAGTTCGATAAGAAGATCTCTTTGAAGAATCCTATTGAAATAACATTCAGAAGAGAGGATGGAAGCGTAGTCACACAAAAGTTCATAGTAAAAGGCATCATACAGGATCCAAACACCGCTTTTGTGGAAACAGGCGTGGAACCTGAGATCAGGATATTCATCCCTATAGGGACAATGAACCAGATGCTTGGGGCAGATGATTATGGTGGCTTTTTTATAAAGGCTTCAAGCTTGGAAATCGTACGTGAAACTGCTGATGAGATCGATGTTCGTCTGGCCCGGAATCTGGGGGTATCATCAAGGGAACTTGAGAATGATGATACAAAACCCTATATGATGTTCGATCAATTAGATGCCCTGGAGCAGACAAACCAGGTTTCTACAGCCCTCACGTCTCTATTGACCTCAGTGGCCTTGATATCTCTTATAGTGGGTTCCATCGGCATCATGAATATTATGCTGGTGACAGTAACTGAAAGAACAAGGGAGATCGGTCTCATGAAGTCGCTAGGATATACCAGAAAGGATATACTTACCCTGTTCTTGATAGAATCCACAATACTTAGCCTTATAGGTGGCATATGTGGTACTGCCCTGGGTATAGGTGTTGCATTGATTGCAAACTATTTCCTTGATCTGCCTAATGTATTTCCGGTGAACCAGATCATCATCGGATTTATTGTATCAATTTTTGTCGGTCTGCTGGCAGGTATCTACCCTGCCAACAAGGCAGCAAGAATGGATCCGGTGGAGGCTTTCAGGCATGAGTGAGGTGTCATCGGTTGGTTAACATGCGACAGGCCCTGGATCTTGGTATCGGAAGTATCAAGCATGCAAAGCTCCGCTCTGCGCTTACGACGCTAGGTATCATCATCGGAGTAGCAGCAGTTGTAGCTAATGTATCTCTTGGGGCTAGCTTCAATCAGTTCTTTACAGATGAACTGGGAACACTTGGATCCAATTTCATTATCATCTATAGTCAGGATGTGAACATTCTCCATGACAATGAACTTGATATTGTCAAGAACACACCTGGTGTGGAGGGTGTTTCGCCTAGTAACGGACAAATGGCTGCTGTGACATATATCTCTTCTAAAAGGCAGATAGATGTCCAGGGTGTATCTCAGGATGCCGGGGATATATTGAATATCCAGCTTGAAGAAGGTAATTTTTTCACTGACAAGGATAAATATGTAGCTGTATTGGGCTGGAAGGTTGCCAATGAGAAGTTCGACCGCAACATTTCGATCAATAACTACATAGATATTACCTTAACAAGAGAAGATGGTTCCACAGTAACTGAGAAATTCAAGGTAAAAGGCATTATCAGATCTCCAGAGAATACTTTTGTTCAGGGTGGTCCTGACAGGGACATTACGATATACATACCGATCGCTACCATGAATGGGCTGCTCAATGTTTCTGATTATGGGGGTATAACAGCCAAGACCAGCAGTGCAGAATCTGTAAGCGCTGTTTCAGATGAGGTTGACCGCAGGCTCGCACGTGCTCTTGGTGTTTCTGCAAGGGACATTGAAAATGATGACGTAAAGCCTTACAGGATCTTTAATCAGGCGGAGATAATCGAGCAATTGGATCAGCTTTCAAACACGCTTACGATCCTTATAACCTTAGTTGCACTTGTGGCCCTGGTTGTGGGTTCCATAGGTATAATGAACATAATGCTGGTCACAGTTACCGAAAGAACACGGGAGATAGGTCTGATGAAATCTTTAGGCTTTAAGAAGACCGATATTCTTTTACTTTTTATAATAGAATCCACCCTTTTAGGCACAATAGGGGGAGTTCTTGGAGTGCTTTTTGGGGCTGTAGCTTCTTACGCGGTGCAAAGTTATCTGTCTATACCTCATGTTTTCCCTCCATATTTGATCCTTCTGGGCTTTAGTATTGCGTTTGTTGTAGGTCTGGTCGCCGGTGTATATCCTGCCAACAAAGCAGCATCCATGAATCCTGTAGAAGCACTAAGACATGAATGAACAAATGTTTTTGTTTTAAATAGGACCGTTCATATCTCTCCTATAAGAGGTGAAAAAGTGATCATCACAACTACTAATGATGTGAATGGTAAGGAACTGGAGATACTGGGTGTAGTTTTTGGAAATACCGTACGTGCTAAGAACATTGGAAGCGATATTGCTGCAGGTCTGCAGAATTTGGTAGGAGGGGAATTAAAGGGTTATTCTGATCTGCTTTCACAATCCAGAAAAGAAGCATTACAGAGAATGGTGGAAGAAGCAGAAAAACTGGACGCTGATGCGGTTGTAAATATACGCTTCACAACCTCTCAGACCATGACCGGAGCAGCAGAACTACTGGCTTACGGAACTGCCGTAAAGTTCAAAAGGATATGAAGCTTTGGCTCATATCCTCTTTCATACTCCTTTCTTAATCAATGAAATATACTTTCACTGGCGGTATACCATTGAATTCCACTGAGCAGTAGGTGTATGTGTATGCCCCTGTAGTGAGTATGAACAGCCTGTCCCCTTCTTTTATATCCTTTGGCAACTCGTATTTGAAATACTCATAAAGTATGTCCATACTGTCGCATGTGGGACCGGCAAGGATCACTTCCCTTCCACCGTTGCCGCTGTATGCTTTCTCTGGGAAAATCGGATACTTTATTGCCTCATCTAAAGTTTCAATAAGCCCCCCGAACTTGCCTATATCCAGATAGACCCATTCATACTGGCTTGAATCAGATTTCTTGGATATGAGCACGATCTCTGTAACTACAACACCAGCGTCTCCTGCTATATATCTTCCCGGTTCTATTAGGATCTCCGGCAGTTCATCACCAAAGTATTCGTGCAGATATTTTGTAATGATCTCAGCGTATTGCTGAATGTTGCGAGTGGGCTTAAGATACTTTGCAGGAAGCCCTCCTCCCAGATTTACCATTTTCAGCTCTATCCCTTCGTAGTGTTTCACATCATCGAAAAGATACTTGCATTGTGAGATGGCGTGATCCCATTCTCCAATGTCCCTTTGCTGCGATCCTACGTGGAAAGAAAGTCCATATGGGACCAAACCCAGATCTTTTGCTTCAACGATCAGAGAATAAATCTGGCCGGTATGTGCGCCGAACTTTCTTGATAGAGGCCAATCTGCCCCGTTACTTTCAGTGAGCAATCTGAAAAAGACCTTTGATCCAGGTGCATTGGCAGCTAATTTTCTAAGGTCACTGTGGGAATCTGTAACAAAAAGCCTGACACCATATTCATAGGCTTTTTTTATGTCCTTTGCTTTTTTTATGGTATTGCCGTAACTCATCTTATCAGGACTTATCCCCATCCTGAGAAGCTGTTCCATCTCATATATGGTTGCCACGTCAAAATTAGACCCTTTTTCGTGTAACAGCCTCACTACTTCTTCAGCAGGGTTTGCTTTCATCGCATAGTAGATCTTGGCAAAGGGAAGGTTATGTTTTAGTTCGTCGTATTTCTGTTCGATCTTCTTCCGGCTGAGTAAAATAAAAGGAGTTTCTTTGCCTTCTGCGAACTCTCTTATTTTTTGTAACTCTTCTGGAGATAGGTATTCTGAAATGCTTATAGGATGTTCCAAGGCTGCTATCACCTCTTTAGATTCTTTAAAGGACCTTTACATAGTATTCTGTAGAATGTATGTAAAAGTGTTTGCTGATGACCCAATGGGTAATGCTCGATGTTAAAGTATTTGGATATGGTCTTCTCCCTTGAACTGGTAGTGCGTTTAGTGCTTATCAGTGCCACACCGGTCAGTACACAGGCGCATCCTTCAAGGGTATATGAGAAAATCTGTTCATGCAGGATCAGATATCCGAAGAATATCCCGGCTACAGGTTCTATTAGAGATATGACACTAAGATTTTGGGTTTTAATGTATCTGGCGCTTCTGTAATAGAGAAGTGAACCAAAGGTTGTCATGATCATCCCAAACAGTATCAGTTCTTCTATATTTATGGCAAGTATTCCGGGGCTCACAAGACTTGCATAGGGGGACAATAGCACCAGGCTCACGACCGTTGGCCAGAAAAGAAGAGCAGTGGATGTATATGTGTCTCTCAAATAACGGTAGTTGAGGGTACTCAAGGCATATGATATACCTGATAATAAGCCGAGCATTATGCCCAGTACGTAAATGTCCTTTGCCTGCGGGGAGAAATTACCTCCGGGATGGATAGCTATGAGTATTCCCAGGGCTGACAACAAAAGGGCTATCGTATCCCTGGTAGTGATGTTCTCTTTCAGGAGTAAAGGTGAAAGGATCGTCACATAGACCGGAGCAGTATATAATAATAAGGCTGCTATAGATACGCCCACATGTTGTATTGCAGTGAAATATGCATAGATCATGATCGTATTCGTGCATCCCATCAGAAATATATATTTTTTTTTGCTGGTTATCAAAAGTTCATCCAGCTTTCCTGTAAGGGCCATGAACACCAACAGCGTTAAAAGCCCAAAAATGAGCCGGTAGTAGATAACAGATCCTACTGGCATTCCATAGATCGATTTAAGGAATATACCTGACAGTGAGAATATAGTAAAGGCCACTACCAGGCCGAAATAGGAACTACTGTTTGTTGTTGCCATCGATGCCATAAAAACACATCTCAAATAGGCTTTCACGATAAAAAACTAACTGTAATCATCAATAATTAATAACTTAGTTTAATCGGAAAAAGCCTTCTTTTTTAATATACAATTCTATGTCATATTTAGTGCTTCTGAACACATTGGTACTTTATATTATAACAAATATATAATAATACCCCTATACTTACGCGAGATATGTAAGGCTTCCTACATGTCACTCAAATGATCTTACTGAACAGTTCAAATTCGATCGTGTCAGGTTTCATCATTGCTTATTATCTTACTTTTATCAGCTTGATCAAAAATCACTGTCTGAAGACTTCAAATCAATTTGAAGTTTAGGCAATGGCTAAATAGGAAAATGATGTATCTCTTGTTAATAAACAGGGAGGTAAATAAAACGAAGCCAATAATAAAAAGCCTGTCTCTTATCCTCACTCTTGCTCTTATTGCTTGCACAGCATTAACATCCGGATGCACAGAAACAGGAAATCAAACAGAGGACAATAACGGACAGATAGATGCCGGAAGGGTTGCTTTGGAAAATATCACCAATATCAGGTGGCAATGGGCCGGATTGACAGGAAATTCTTCTGCTGATCAGTCCGTTGTTCCAAAAAAGGAAAGCTATACATTGGAATTCCTCCCGGATGGAGTCTATTATATAAACACTGACTGTAACAGTGGCAGCGGGAATTACACAACAGATGGGAGGAACTTAACCATAGGACCAGGGGTCATCACGCTTGTATATTGTGGTGAAGACTCATTGGAACCTCAATATCTGTCACTTCTAAGCAGTGTAACATCAATGGCACTTGAAGATGGTCAGCTTCTGTTATCTGTGGGTGATGATAGCGAAAAAATGCTCTTCATCGATCCAGAAAGTGTTAAGCATTGATCCTATCTTCTATTTTTTTACAGGTTAGTAATGTGAACCAACGACCACATGATGCTCACATTGCTATGCCTTTTATTACTTTTACCTTGCTTCTATTCTAGTTAAGTATGGGCTATGTAGAATTTCTCCCTTTTCGAGGAACTTATCAGATCGATATAAGGATTATAGCGATCAGGGCGGCTATTACTCCTAACCATTGACGCGAAGCAAGTTGTTCTTTTAACAAGATACATGCCAGCAATACTGTGACTGCAGGACTTAATGACGATAAGATTGTGGCAACGTCCAATCTTCCAGCTTGTGAAGCCAGAGCAAATAAGATGGCACCTCCTGTATTAAATGATCCTGCAAGGATAACTATCAGAATCACATCGGATGTGGTTCTAATGACGGTCTTTGTTGAAATTATGAACCCTGTGAGCATGATCAATGCTATGATTCTTGAAACTGTCAATGGCCAGTAAATTGCAGTAGCACTGAAATTATCAATGGATATAAAGAACAAGCCAAATAATATACCTGCAAGCAGTGGATATTCTAGATCCTTTGCTTTTAAACCGGATCCCACATTTATACTAACAATAAACCATATTCCAATAAATGCAAAAACAAAACCCGCGATCTTAAATATGGAAGGGGTACCTTCATTTAAAGCTGAATATATTACAGGTATGATCACTGATATTACTGCAGCAAGAGGAGCAACTACACTCATTTTTCCTTTGGCCAGACCCATATATAGTGCTATCAACCCTGCAGCTCCAAAAAATCCCGCAAAAGCACCCCACATCAGATTGTTAAGTGGGGGTAGACTTTCTGAAAATACAAATGCAAGGATTGGAAATATAATAATACCCATGATCTGGGTGACCAGAACCACATAATATGCACTTGTTCGTCTGGCAGCACATCCCCCAACAAAATCTCCGGCACCCCATGATACTGCAGATGCAAGTCCAATAATAATAGCAAGAGTTTCCATTTGTATCGTTTTATTTCTTTAGCAATTTCCAAATTCAAGTGCTTTTAAAATATGCTTGTCCTGCATTACCTGTAAGGCTACAGTTTGGAGCAGTGCTCATGTAAAGTGATTTTGTAATTTATCAGCCTGTATGCCATATGGCTTTATAGTTATAGTTGTTTTTGGCTCTGCAGAAAACCTGTAAGATCCTCTTCATCAACTTAAAAGATCATTTTAGGCCGCTATCCACAAAATTATTCTAAGAATACTGCAATATTTTACACAAAAGAATTAGACTAAAAACAGTTTGTTACATCTGTTATAATCGTAGGTGTAACGAACTGCTGATGCAAGTATCAATCTGTTATGTCAATTTGGTTCAAGATCCCCCTGTACACTAGAGTACAGGGGGTGTGCAGGTCAATGTTGTTTCTTAAGATATACATACCCTGCTGCAAGCACTCCTATCATAAGCACGGCAATGCCGAATCCAAATCCTGGAGTCTTTTCTGGTTGTGTTCCAGTTGTACTAACGTCTTCAGCATTATTTGCTATGGGAGAAGCAAGTGCTTTTTGTGCAGTGATCGCAAACGGCCCGAAAGCTGTGGTCTCAGCCTCGAAGATCACATCGCTTGCAGTGATGTTATCAATTGTTGTTGGCAGCACTTGCCATACGTTACCAGTATATACCTGCAATCTCACATCTTCGGGTTTCACGTCCGTTTCTTTGATCCACGAACTGCTTACCTTGAATTTCACCTGCGCACCTTTTATGTTAGATGCAGTGGCAAAACCAGCCTTACCCACCCAGATATTGGCATATTTATAAATGGATCCTCCAGGAGTACTGTTAACCAGCTTTGACCTGTTGTTCAGCACTTCTATAGTGGAGGTGATCTCTCCTGAGTTCTTGAGAGAATAGAAGCTGACCGATAGGATGGGATCGCCTTCCCTTGAGAACTCGTAGGTGGCATTGGTATTCATCCTTAGGTATTCCCTCGCCACGTCTTTCGCGGCTACATTTTCAAAGTTCTCTACACTACCGGCACCGCCGCCTCCACCGCCACCACTGCTACTCTTTTTACTGCTGCTTCCCCCACTACTTCCTCCTCCACCACCGCCACCACTGCTGTACGAGTCGGTCTTCAGGCTGACACTTACTGCCTTGCCCTCAAGACCGTAGCTATCGTATGGGATAAGGGTATAAATATAAGTAGTATCTTTGGCCAGGGAACTATCCACATAGGATGTTGAGCCAGTCACATTGCCGATTACACTCTTATCTCTGTACATTTTTACAATAGCTATATCAGGGGAATTGGTCCAGGTCAATGTTATGGAGCTTGCAGTGATATCTTTTCCTGCGAGGCCGGAAATGGTCAGCAATCCAGTGGTTGTTGCTGAATCGTTCACCGATGCCTGATCGATGTTCCCTGAAATGTCTACTGTTTTCGTGCTTATGGTGTGCAGGGTTCCTTCAGTCAATCCGGTTCCATTATAGAAATCCTCAGTTGTATTTGTTACAAATACACCGTCAATATATACCATCACATGTTTGAAGTCCATATCCAGGGGCTTTATCCATGACCATCTGATCCAGCTTGAGCCGATACCAGTTTCCTGCAGGTTTGTCACAGGCGAAGGTGGAGTAATATCTGTTGCTGTTACCCGGAGGATGTGAAGCCCATTAAAAGCATCAGCAACGTATACATAATTGTCCGCTACAGCAACACCTGTTACCCAATCATCAGATGGATCATAACTTCCTGCAAGGATTGGCATAGAAGGATTTGTAATATCCAGGATCACAAGACCATTAGAACGGTCAGCTATGTATGCATAATTCCCAGAAACAGAAGCAGCGTACGCATACCCAGCTGTATCATAATTTCCAGTAAGCATAGGAGATGCAGGGTCACTAATATCCAGGATCACAAGGCCATCGTCGCCATCCGCTACATAGGCATATCCGCCTGCCACAGCAACATCCTCTGCATTTCCGACAGTGTCATAGCCTCCTGTAAATACTGGAGCTATGGGGTCAGTGATATTCACTATGACAAGACCGTTGATACCATCTGCCACATATACATGATCGCCTTCTATAGTGAGACCTTCTGCAAAACCAGCGGTATCATAACTGCCTTCAAGTTCTGGTACTGCAGGATCCGTGATATTAAATATCACCAGTCCGTTAGAATGATCGGCCAAGCAGGCATAATTGGCATTAACAGCAACATCAGCTGTTAAAGCAGTCGTATCATAATTGCTGATAAGCTCCGGGAATACCGGGTCTGTGATATTCAGGATGGTAAGGCCATTTCCATAGGTGGCTACAAAGGCATAATCACCTGTTATCTCAACGTCATATATCGAATCCTCTGTTTCATAACTACCTATAAGAGCTGGTGATGCAGGGTCAGCGATATCCACTATCAAAAAAGTTGCATTATCAGCCGCATAGGCATAATCATCTGCTATAGCAATGTTAAATACCTCTCCTTCAAATTGGCCTGTGAGCTCCACAGTAACACCATTATCTGGTGGGGTTATTGCAGAGTCATTGATCCATATAGCATTAATATTTCCGGAAGTATCCACAGTTCTGATGCTAATGGTATGTGCTGTTTGAGGTGCCAATCCTGTCAGGTTGTAAAACTGTTCTGTTGTATTTGCGACAAAGGAACCATCGATATATACCATCACATGTTTAAGGTCATAATCTTCTGGATCTGTCCATGTCCATCTTATCCAGCCAGATGCAACTCCGGTTTCTTTGAGATCTGTTATGGATTTAGGTGGTATGAGATCGCCCATTAATTTTGTGAAATATTTGGCCGAATCAGCTACCCCGTAACCATAGACATGATCGAATCCCGGTGTATCAACATCCACCACAGCATCTGAGAGTAATTTCCCGCGCACTTCTGCAGCAGTCATTGAAGTGTTGCTGCTCCAGATCTGGGCTGCGATCGCTGCAACATGAGGAACAGAGGCACTGGTTCCCCAGAATTCAGTGAAACCCTCGGTTGATGTGGATATGCCATCAACTCCACATATATCAGGTTTCGGCCTGAGGTGTTCTTCAGGGTAGGCAATTGTTACAGGCCCCTGGGAAGAGTAGTATTCAATGGTGTTAATATTGTTCCATGGCACAGCTCCTACGGCAACGACACCTGGAGCAGCAGGGTGGCCATATATGGAATCTTCGGCAACCAGGTTGATCTTATCGACCGTAGCTCCGAGAGACGGGTAAAAGAACAATTCCAAAGTGCGTGTTGCTGCAGTACCTTGGTAATTGTATACTCCTATATAGTAATCCTTTTCTGGTCCGTCGTTGTAGAACTGTATCCACTCAAGTGGATCAGGTCCGGTACTATTTGAGACGGCTAAGATATCATATTCATCATACAGGAGAAGATCATAGTCATTTGATGAAGAACCAAACGGATCATCCCACTGAAGAATGACCATGACGCTACTTCCTGTTTCCATATGTATGGTGAAGAACTCATTATGGAAGTTGTCACCATCATTAACGAACGTTCCCTGATAATGAGAATCTCCCTCATTACCTGCTGAAGACAGATATAGTACATTATTCTCATTGATCACATCTTCAATATGAGAAGCTACTATCCCATCCTCAAAAAAAGGTTCTTCGTACCATGCAACATCATCTATTATAATGTTGCAACCCGCTGCAACCAGTTCATCAATAGCTGTGTTGAATGCTATGATGTTAGCACCGTTATCATGGAAATAAAGCTTTGCTTCGGGCACCATATCATGTATGATCTCTAGTATGGCAGTGCCTTCATTTCCTCCGAATATATCACTTAGCACAGTAACATCTTCAGGCAGATCTCCGGAGGCCTGTGATACAGTGAGATGATCCACTCCATCCGAGATCACTCCGATCTTTATTCCGCTTCCATCTTCACCATAAAAGGTTCGTACGCTGGCCGTTCCATGTACGTCATCTCCCTCGGTATTGACAGATCCAGCATTTGTTACAGGCGGCAGTACAGTCCTTATGCTTTTTACTTCTTCTAGAGAAGCGAGCTCTTTCAGTCCATTAAAACTTATCCATGCTACCACAACCGAATTTCTTTCATCCGTATCTGTGATCTCATGTACAAAGGGTTTAATCATTTCAACGTTGCAGTCCTCTTTCAGATGGACATATACGTATACAAGGTCTTCATCCAGTCCATTTGCTGAGTTGGCTGGAATAAAATTTGATGATCGAAAATCATTTGAGTTTGTCATAGGTATCAATGATGATCCTGATGTTGTTGTGTCACATATAAGATCAAGAAGATCGGTACTGATCTTCTGCTGTGATTCTGTCATGTTATTTTTGTCAGCCTGAGAATAAAGCTGGAAAACAGCGTCATTTCCTGTTGAAGCCTGTGAAACAGGGGTGATAACAATCGATATCAAGAAAATTGTTAATACAATACCAATTATCTGGGCAATAGGATTAACTCTATCCAACCACTACTCCTCCTTTTTTTCAGTTTACTGGAAGCTTAGTTCTACACTGTCATGTTCTTTTTATTCTTCTTTTGAACACCATTCCAGTAAAAAGGACTATTCCTATCAGCTTGATCCAGTTCCCGTCTCCAAGATAATTGTTTTCTTCGGCACTATGGTTGCCACTAACGTTCTCTTCGGTTGCAGCAGAACCGTTGTTCACAACAGGAGGTATTACAGTTCTTATATTTTTGACTTCCTTCAAAGAGGCAAGTGTTTCCAGTTCATTAATGCTTACCCTTGCAACAGCTACTGAATTTTCCTTATCCCAGTCAGTGATCTCCTGTACTAGAGGTTCTATGTTGCTGGTGTTGTTACCTTTATATAGATATACATACACGTACACAAGGTCGCTACCATCTGAATTAACAACAGTTTCAGTTGATGATTGGTATTTAGTTGCTTCCAGAAGTTTAATCAGATCTGTGCTTAACTTCTTTTCAGCCTCTGTCATGTTATACTTATCTGTCCCGGTTGAACCATGGACAATAAAAACTGATACGGCAAACACCATCAGTGCAATAGAAATCCTTATGATCAAATTCCTTTTTCTCCCCATGATGATCCCTCAATTGAAACAATTTTTTATCGATCTCTTTTTGCCTTTCTTTGCTTATACGAACTACAAGTATAGTACTTGGCTATATCCTTTTCGATAATGTTTTATAGATGCGACTGAACTCACATCAGTAAAAAAATAAGAATACAGAGCATCATGAAAAATCAAACTCTTTTTCACTATTAGAACAGAGAATCATGTCTATGTA
>CALBTS010000790.1 GCA_937968035.1 uncultured Methanomethylovorans sp. | reverse complement strand
ACCAGGATGACAATATCCTGAGATTTGAAATCAAAACAAAAAGAATGGCATTCGTCAAATCGACAGGTCTGAGAACTCTTAATGATCTCCTAGACCGTGAGAAGCTTAAAAAACTAGTTCCATTGCTTTTAAAGGCCTTTGACGAAATCCTGATTTACGATCCGGCGGATGAGTCAACTTTATCAAGGGATGACCTGTCATTATATCTTCATGGAATAAATGAAGCATTCTGGACAGGATTAAAGCCTGTCAGAAGTAAAAAAAGTTGGATGACACAAATGAATCCGGGGTATAAAAGTCAACGAAATCGCTATGATCGAACTCTACGTAGGTTTAAAGCTCTACTTAAACAGAACAATCTTTTGCAGACCAAAGATTTATGCCGAAGCTTGATAATTAAGAAATGTGATCAGCTTACTCTGACAGATCCGTTAATAGAACTAGGTAAAGCCAATGGCTGAAGAGCAATTTGATACTATACAGGAGAGTAAAAATGACTCTATCCATAAAGTCGCTACTGTGAGTTGCGTGCCAATTTGATTCCGTGAAAGAACCTTGTCAAGATAACCAAAGTACTTCGTAATAATCGTTGCAAAACATTGCATCCTGAGATCCAAATAGCTATTTTAATGGGATAATTTCGAGAACTATAGTTTATGGGAAGAATACTAATTGCTAGATGTAGTAACTGCGGATATCAGTCCGAAACCCTCCACTTCGGCTCAGGGAGATGTGACAATAATGAGGTATGTTATTACCCGGCCCTGGATGGTGCAGAAAATACCGTGATACGAGCAGATCTCCTGAATAAAGAAACAGAACTAAGGATTAATCCCCAACTCATCTTCTATGATCAAAATTCATTACACAGTCCGGAATCAGGCTCTGGTGAGGTCTTTTATACCTGGGGTGACTACAAACTATTCTGTAGTGGAAACTATTGCCCCAAGTGCAAAGAATTCAGCCTTTATTTTAACAGCATCGGACTCTATGATTGAATAATTGACTTTTGAAGCTGATTTAAGCCAGATCTCTTTCAACAGAAAGGCGCATACCTAACATGTGTACAAGAAGTGCTGCACTTTTCGCCTCAGGATAACAGATAGTAAAAGTGACCCACTTTTCGCATTAAAAAACAAATAGCAAAAGTGGCCCACTAAATAGAGAGTAGATTAAAAACACTTCGTTCGAATGTCTGGAAGGACAGAAAACCTCTAATAGTTAACGAGATCAGAGCTTTTATGTCCTCCTATTATAAGGAAATAATCTGGTTAATGCAGGCAGCTAAAAGACCTGGAGCACGACAGAATAATATAGGGTCAAATAAAACCTCCAGAAGTACTTAAGTTATTACAGGTTGCTCTTATACTGTTGTTTTGAAATCATATCTTCAATTTTCCGGATTTTTCATTAGTTAAGTCACTATATGTTAGTGCCATATACTGTAACAATGCCATGCCATCACTGAACTATATATAGATCAGGTATGTCAAGCGCTTCTTTTTATAAACACTCACATTATCAGCAAATCAGCTCAGTTAATCATTGCCGCACATGCTATTTTACATTGTTTTTACCTTCAGATTCAGTCAGTTCTACTAAACGGCTGAACGGGGTTTCAACCATATAAATGTGCCTGCCAA
>CALBTS010000789.1 GCA_937968035.1 uncultured Methanomethylovorans sp. | reverse complement strand
GGAAGCGGTTTATTGACCGGAAAGCGGATAGTACCCTTAGCGATATCGTAGGACTTCAGTTCGTCCTTGTACATTTCCATGACAGCAGGGCTCATAACATAAAAGCTGCAGTGATTAGGAAAGGCCGCGAAGGCTACGAGGGGACCTTTGTACTTGAAGGTAGGTATCTGGTAACTAATGCCCTCAGTTGCATCAGGAACTGTTGCCTGGATGATCTTACGAAGCTTCAGAAGTGTGGCACGTGCGTCTTGTGGAACTGTGGCAAGGTAATCATCCACAGTCTCATGTTTTGCAAGAGATCTTGTCATAATATCCTTAGTTCTTTAATATTCATTTATCTCAGGCTTTCAGCGAGCTTGTCAAAGGATTCGTTCCATCCCTGTGCTGTCGCATCCTTCATTGCACCTGAAGGAAGACCTGCATGTAGCAAGGTCATCTTTGTTTTGCCATCATGCTCTTCAAAAGTTATAGTGATCTGTAATTCTAACGGGAAATCATCCCCCATGTCATAATACGTTGCAGGGACAACATTTCCATCCTCATCAGCAAAGGAATCGGTGCATACGATCTTCGCCGGAGGGACGAGCTCCAGGTACACGCCAGTGCTCCAGAAGTCTTCGCCATCAGGTGAGAGCATGCAGAAAAGATATGAGCCACCTATGCGCAGGTCTATTTTGCAGATAGGCGATGTGAAACCTTTTGGTCCCCACCAGCGCATCACTCGCTCAGGCTCTGTCCATGCCTTCCATAAAAGATCATGTGGAGCATCAAAGATGCGTGTGATGGTTAATTCATTTTCATCTGCCTTTGCCATCCGGTAACCCCTTCCTTGATCTATGTTGAGTGTTATGCCTTTTTTTCGGCAGTCTTTTCCTCAAACAGAGGTTAAATCCAATAGCGTAAGGTTTACACTCTCCCAACCGGTCCGGAATAAAAATTAGAAACTTCCAGTGAGCTCAGTCCAGTGAGAGCGCTTCGACCGGGCATACGTCTATGCACTGTCCGCAATCAACGCATAAGTCTGCATCAGCAACGACAATGTCATCTGAACCCAATGAAAGCGCTTCTACTGGACAGGTGTCAACACATTGCCCGCATCCTGTACAAAGATTTCTGTCAACGATAACTACCATGTGGATTACACTCCCTATCACTTCTTTTTATGAAGACGATACAAGCATATTTCTGAGTATCTTAGATAAATACCTGTCGAATTCAGAAAAAGATAAGTTAGAACCCGTACCCACAATATTCCTATGAGGATTTCGGAAAACCCCGTTATTTCAAAATTGTCTTATATGCGCATATAAAAGATCGATCAAGAATAGAGGGTTTGTAAGATCCTCCTATAGTTATTTGATTTCAAATGCTGCCTCACCGTTTCTTACAGATGCCTTTGATGACATTTTCCTTTCTGTTGTATCCTTACCATCCTCTGGTATATTCCTCATAGCATGGGATACATACGTATTCCCCGTTCTGCACCTTTGCTCTGGATTCAGCCATCATTTCTCCGCACTTGGCACATTTAACGGAGTTGAATATCCTTGCTTTTTGTGGGATCTTGACATCAACGAACTGTATGTCGAACATTTCCTCAACAGGAGTTTTTCGCATAGTTTGGGATATGCCATCCATGCGCTCCCTGAAATCTTTGTTCTCTTCCTCGGTGGCTGTGCCGGACATTACTTTTGGACGCAGTTTGCTTACTTCAGGGTCGATGTCATCAATGTTAAAACTTGCCTTAAGGGCTACCCTTACGGCTTTTCCGCTGTCCCTGCATATAAAGGTAAAGACCTGTTTTGCGTGGTCACGATAGATGAGGTTGCCTTTGCCTATAGTGCATCCTGTGAGCACCTGCACTGCATCAACCCCGCATGCATCGTTCTCGACGATGGTCACAAGCTCTTCATCTACATCTCTTTCTGCTTCCAGCTTTTCGATCCCAGCTTTTGCGGCGATGTAACCAATAGTTAGCCCGGGACAGACGTGTCCATGAAATCTGGCTGCATCATCAAAAGAGGCTATCTGCCTTATCATATCCTGAGTTGAACATTCGGATGACATGTATATCACAGGAGGTAAAAGAAGATAATACTTTTAATATCTTTCGTAGTATATAGTTATACGTTAATTTGATGTTATTTGATTAGATTGGATAAATATTAACAAACATACTATTTAATATATTTAAAGCCTTATCCAATGACATTGAATGCCCTAATATTGTAGAGGGACATAAAAACTATCTATTTGATCCGGTTCACTGGTATTTTCTGGTATATTATATGCCTACAAACCTAGATAAAATACAAATAGATGGAACCAGGCGGAGCATATATGCAATACGGAAAGATTGACTGGAATGATATTTGGAAAGAGCTCATGACCACTCAGCAAAGGCTCGACAAAACAGGTGATAAGAACAGCCACTGGAACAAAAAGGAAAATGCTGAACGTTTCTGGAAAAGGTCTCAGGAAAATTCCGAGAGAACTGATTCGACTCTGAATGAACTGCCCCTTACCCCAGGATCAAGGGTTTTGGATATAGGATCTGGTCCAGGAAGGCTTGCCATTCCAATTGCAAAGAACGTTGCCCATGTAACTGCTGTGGAACCTGCAGCCGGAATGATGGATGTCTTAAAGGAAAATATGAAAGAGCAGGAAATAAATAACATACATTGCGTGAGCAAGCGCTGGGAGGATCTGGATGTTGAGGCTGACCTCGATGCACCGTATGATGTGGTTATTGCCTCTTTCTCATTGGGAATGCCAGACATAAAGGAAGCTGTCCAAAAAATGCAGCAGGCTTCCTCTAAATATGTGTACCTTTACTGGTTCGCAGGGACAACTCCCTGGGAAGAGCATTCGATCACCCTGTGGCCTGCCCTCTACGGCACGAATTATGTCCCGGGTCCCAAATGCGATGTGCTGTACAATGTGCTGTACAATATGGGAATATATCCTGATATGCATGTTTTTTCCATGGGTTATAACAACTATTTCTCTTCCTTAGATGAAGCAGTGGACTTTTACAGTGACCGCTATGTGATCGAAACAGAAGAACAGGAAAGTATTCTTCGTGACTATCTGAAGGACATTCTTGTGCAGGAAAATGGACAGCTGGTCGAAAAGGGAGCTTCAACCCGCGTTCGGATAAGCTGGGAAAAGAAGTGAGACCCCGGTATTTATCCGGGTTTTAATGATCAGCTTTTTTCCCTTGTTGCCAACACCTTCTGACACCTGGGAATTTGCATTATACAAACAATGGACACACAAGATGTTGTTTCAGGCAGTGGGTATGACCACTGCCACATCATTATAGTTCTGGATAGTTACGGGTACCCCATATACTTCTTCGATTATGTCCGGTGTAATGTCTTCCACGCTGCCAGCGGCAAATATGGTACCGTTCTTAAGGAAGAGGAACTTGTCCGAGTATCTGAGGGCAAGGTTCAGATCGTGCATTGTCATTATGGCTGAAACATTCTCTTTTCTAACGACCTCTCTTATGATATTGAGTATCTCGAGCTGGTTCTTGAGGTCCAGGCTGCTTGTGGGTTCATCCAACAGAAGCAGTTTCGGGTTCTGGGCTATTGCGCGGGCGATACCTACTTTTTGCACTTCTCCTCCGCTCAGTTCATCAATGTATCTCAAAGCCAGCTCTTCAAGATGCAGTTTCTTGATAGTGGCCTCTACAAGCATCACATCTTCGGTAGAGACATTCCATTTCATATGCGGCATTCTACCCAGCAGAATGGCATCAAAAGCCGTCAGTCGTGCAGAATCACAGCGTTGAGGTACATATCCAAGGAGCCGGGCTATCTCTATCTGCTCCAGTTTGAGCACATCTTCTTCTTCGATGAGTATCGTACCCCTTTTTGGTTTGAGGATAGCGTTCATACACTTTAACAAAGTGGTCTTTCCGACACCGTTAGGTCCCAGTATGGATAGTATCTCGTTCCTTTTCAGATGGAATTCTATATCTTTCAATACTTCTTTACTCCTGTATTGGAATTCCACACCATCTACTTCAAGTATCATATTCTTCTCCCCTTCAGTATGAGGTAAATGAACGTAGG
>CALBTS010000788.1 GCA_937968035.1 uncultured Methanomethylovorans sp. | reverse complement strand
CCATGACCTTCAATCTGCGATAGAATATTATTCTGAAGCATCTAAACTTACGTCCAACCCTGACTTGTTTTTAAGCAGAGGAGTTTGTTATGAAAAAATTGGACTATATTCAGCCGCTGAGGCTGACTATCTAACGGCCTCATACATAGTGCCAAACAGAATTATTCCAAAGTACAGACTCATGCTGCTTTATCTCCAAAGAAGTAATTCTAAGGAGGCATCAGCAATGGCAAGACAGATTGTTGAAATGCAACCTAAGGTTAATAATTCACAAGCTGAGGCTGCAAAGAAAGCTGCTCAAGAAGTCTTACGAAAGCATAATTCAAGGAATAATCAAGTGCCTTTCAATACTATGCAATGAATCTATAATGTCTAACTTAAATGCGTATGCGTATGAAGAAACTTTTCTTTTTATCAGGAATCCTATTGCTGCAACTAAGTCTTGGCGTTGCAGTTGCTCAAACTTCCATGAATGGAGAATCTTCATCTGGGCAGTACCCCCAAACAAAGTCTTTGCTTTACCTGGCAGGCCTTTATAGACAATCTCTTGGTTTATCAGAGGCACAGATCAATGCCATTAAGACTTCAGGCACAGCGGTATCAGATTTGAAGGAGCAACACTCCGCAGCTGATCTTTCCAAATATGAACTTGTCAAGTTGAAAGAAATTCTATCCGATAGCCAATTTGAACGGTTCCTTGTTTTGAAAAATAGACCTATTGCAGAAAAGTTGGTGGTAAGAGTCTGGAATGGAATGATTGCACAACAGTTAGTAACACCGTCAGATTCTACAAAGCTTTATTTCCTTGTAAGAACCCATCTGCTCTCAGAACTCATAACAAGGGATTATTTCATTGATGATCCAGTGTGCCAGCAAAAGCATTTAGATGAACTGGGCCTTAAAGCTCCATCTGTTCTTTTTAAGTATTTGCATAACGGTCAGAGCAGACCTTCGGAGAAGAACCCATATAGGGCAGAATTTATTTGGTAGTCCATACTAATCAACCGCAACAACTTTAAAGATAGATGACAATGAGAATAGTAACATTATTAATAGGAGTTTTCCTTCTTCCCGGGTATTTGATTGGACAATCACAGGGAGATGTTATGAAGGAAAGGTATAATGATGCTCTATGGTATTTAAGAGGAGTGTCAAAACCATACTATCCTGAAAAAGGTCTGGGGATAATGCATGACCTAGCCGAAGATTCTTACCCGAAGGCAATGAATGCCCTTGGTATAATGTACAGCAAAGGTATGGGGACGAAGATTGATTACCAGACTTCGCTTCAGTGGTTTATAAAGGCTTCAGAGGCAGGATACTTAAAAGCCTATCATAATATAGGTCTTATGCATAAATACGGCTATGGAGTAAAGAGTAGTTTTTCTAATGCTATGAATAGTTTCTTACAAGGCGCCGAACTCGGGGATCCAGATTGTGTGTATTCTGCCGGTTACATGTATTACAAGGGCTTAGGCTGCAAACAGGACTACAAGAAAGCGCTCGAGTTTTTCTTTAGGGCGGCAGAATTGAGCAATTCCGGTGCGACTTACATGATAGGATTATGTTACAGAAATGGATATGGGGTTGAACAAAATGAGGAAAAGGCTATTGAATGGCTGAAACTGTCAAGTGCAAGCGGTAATCTAAGAGCCAATATTGAATTGTCAGCTGAATGCCCTGAGAATTCTATCAGCAAAGGCAAAATAGTATATTCGAGGGCATATGATGTAAATATACCTCAATCGTTTGTGAAGGTTGCCCATGACCCCATAAATCAATTTCATTCGGGTACTTATGAGGGTTATATAATTACATATGACTGGAGTGGAACCAATGTTATCAATATCTCTCCCCTGATTCTGGAACTGCAGCGTAATGATCACCATGTCACTGGACAATGGATAGAGGCAGATACTCTAAGGGTAGGCATAAATGCACACCTATCAGATACTACCCTGGCTTTTATAGATGTTGAATACCAGCGTGGTGATCACTATAGTGTAACCCCATTCGACTGGGAGTTTACTGATGCAAGTGTCAACATCAATTATTCTGATTCAATGGTTTACTTAACCGGCAACTTACAAATGTTCTCTCCTCTTACCATGGAGCCAGAGAGACCACGATACATCTCGTTAAAATCTGCTTTAGGAGAAAACCACCCTGAGAAGTATTCCGGTATGGAGCCAATAAATAGTCTCGTAGTATTCCCTAACCCCTTCAGTGAGCAACTGAACCTTAGTTTTGAGCTTCTTGATGATGCTGAGATCTTTATAAAGGTCCAGACCGTAACAGGAAATCTGGTCTATGAAGCCAAATGCGGTAAGCTCCTAACCGGCACCAATGTTGTTCCCTTGCCAGTTAGCCTGACTCAGGGACTATATATAGTAACCGTAAGCAGAAATAACTTTTCGAAATCAGCAACTGTGGTAAAGCGATGAAATAGCCACATTTTGAACTGCATGGCATGAAGCTGATAAATGGAATGAATTCATTTATAAATCAATAATTTATAAATGATGCTAGGGTTTAGGATTATTATCTGAATAGGGTTTTAAAACTCAAATCACATTTCAAATTAAAATTGAAAAAGAAATGAAAAAAATACTGCTGTTCCTCGTACTTTTTCTTAATTTGTTCCCATTGGGTTTTAATTTTGAAAAAGGTGAAATGTTATTTCCGGGCTCATTATATGGTCAATATCAAGGCGTCGAGGGTGAATGCATAAACGGATATATGACCTGTGATTGTGATGGATGGATTTTATTTCTTGATTGTTCAGATCCTGGAACTATTGACTGTCAATGCATTGATTCTGTCATCATCACTCCCCCATCTGATTTTACTTGTCCGATATGTGGGCAGGATCCATGTGTATGTGGTTATTATGATCCATGCTCTTATGGTTCGCCAGATTATTCAGACTGTGCTTGCCTTGGGATTAATTGCGACTATGGCGGATGCGATCCAAGTTCTCCATATTATGATGAATGTACTTGTCTTGGCATAAATTGTGATGATGGAGGTGGTGATGGCGGAGGTGGTGATGGCGATGACACAAATGACGGAATCTATAACTTTGACACATCAAATTTGTCTACTACAGCTCAAGAAAAATTTGATACAACAATTGAAGAATTAGAGCAAAACTGCTTTCTACAGCAGTTATTGAGCTCACTTGATTCGATTAGTATTAGAATGGATTCAACAATAAATGCAGAAGCTGGGTATAATCCTTCAACTAATTCAGTAATTTATAAAGATGAAAGTAAGATAAACGCATACAATACAACCGGGGAAATGTTCCATGCATATCAGGATACTTTTTATGGCAACTATTTGGATGACTTAGGTGCATTAGCTCCAGGGCGGTCTAATATTGAGTTTGAAGAGAAGTTCGCTGGTTTACTTGCTCGAGTAATTGCCGGATCTTATTTTGCAGAGATTGAATCACTAATGGGAGTAGGACAATGGATAGATGATCTCATTTCCAATAATAATGAGGAATTCCCATCTTCGTTTACACCTGAGCAATCAACACAATATATGATATTCCTTAATAACTTCAGAGAATGGAATGCTACCAATCCTGCTGGTGACCCCAGATATGCAACACCAGTTGACCCAAATTTACCATCTTATCCAGCCGCTGTAATTGAAATAATTAATAATTCTACTTGCTATGAAAATAATTAATCTATTAAGAAGCACTTTTTTTCTCACTACTTTACTTGGCCTATCTTGCTGCCATGTAACAGAAAAGACGCCCCGTGAGAATACTATAGCTGATGGGACGCACAAAGACAAATTAATACAAAAGCCTTACGTTACGAATCCAGCTCGCATTAATCAAGATACCACATTCAAATTATACCACCTTGAGCATGATACTCTATTTATAGGTAAGCAATATCCTCCTGAAGGTTTCAAGATGAAATCTAATACATCAACCTATTTCTTTTATCAACAAGAATCCAATGAAAGCAAGGCAAAAGTCGAATCTTGTTTTAGGCCAGATCGTCTTGAGATTTTAATTCAAAATCGCTCATCACTATTTTTAAATGTATACCTAGATCAGG
>CALBTS010000787.1 GCA_937968035.1 uncultured Methanomethylovorans sp. | reverse complement strand
CGGTGATCTTAATGAAATGCAAGCTGTGCGCAGGATAGAGATCGAACCCCGGAACGAGGAAGAAGCACTAAGGTATGCGAATATAGCGGATCTGCTGCTGCTTGATCATCTACCTCCTCAGGACATTCAAAGGCTGGCTCCTATGCTCAAGGAGAAGAATCCCAACCTGCGGATAGCTGTAGGGGGTATCTCGGCCCAGGAGATCCCTGATTATGCGGGTCTTGTAGATATCATTGTGATCTCTGCTCCATATTACGCGCCTCCTCTTGACCTGACAGCAAGGATATACCGGACATGATCCCCTGTCTCTCCGGGGGGACAGTTAGTTAGCCTGCGAAAGGTATTTATGGAAAGCAAACAATGGTTTTGCAGGGGTTCTACAATACCGTTGAAAGCTGCTCTTATGCAAGCCAGTGAACCCTATAAGACGGGCACTTTTTGTCCACCGCTAATGATCAAAAAGACTTGCGCTTCGCTGTATATCAGAAGGTGATAAAGTGAGCAAACCAATATTAATGGATTTTAGTGCTACATGGTGCGGACCCTGCAGAATGCAGAAACCCATTCTTGAAGAGGTTGAGAAAAAGTTCAAGGACCAGGTAGAGTTCAAGATTATAGATGTCGATCAGAACAGGGATCTGGCAAAAAAATATGCGATACAGGCAGTACCTACGCTTGTGATCGAAAAAGATGGCCAGGTGCTCAAGCGTTTCACAGGTGTAACGTCGGCAGATGTGCTCAGTTCTGAGCTGCAAAAAGCTCTATGAGCCACTGGCGGCACACTTTCTGAAGCTATGCATTCCAGGCCAGTAAGATCATGATCTCTATGCCCCAGCAGCTTATTGACATGGGAGTATTGGCTTTTCGCCAGACTAACTCGCGAGGGGGTTTCAAACCCCATCTTTCTCTCAGGTTCATGTCCGATGAAGGCAGACCTGTGACTTTTTCTATCGACACTACCCGCAGCCCGAACAAATGCCTTCAGCCGGATGCATATCTTATCACTCACGCCCATTCTGATCACAATGGGAAGTCCGCAATGCTCTCAGAGCGTGCTCTCTGTTCGTCCAAGACTGCACAGGCTCTTGAGATCCGCTATGGTAAAGCGTATAAGGGAATGAGTATGGGTGTATGTGACTCTTTTGAGGTCGCAGGCGTCAAGGTGCAGACTTTTCCCACAGGCCACACCCCCGGTTCAACGGCATTCTACTGGGAAAATGAGGTCGGTACACGCATTCTTGTAACAGGGGATGTGAAGGACCCTTCCATGCTTCCAAAATGCGATGTGCTGATAACCGAGGCCAACTATGGTGATCCGGGAGACACAACGTGCTACTTCGAGGATGATATAGAGGGTCTTGGGCAATTGCTTGAAGAAAACCCCTGTGTTGCTCTTGGTGCCTATGCATTCGGGAAGGCTCAGAGGGTCGTTGAGCTGGTAAGGTCGCTAGGTTATGGTGATGTGATCGAGATGGAGGCCCAGTCTCTGGAACTTACACGATGCATGCTGGAAGATGCTGGAGATGTTGTGGGTTTGGGAGAGGCGGGAGGTAATACTTTATGTGTTGTTCCTCCGTGGGACCTGGATAGATTGCCGTGGCACACATCAAAGTATGTCATGAGCGGCAGGTCAGACTTCAGATATCCTTCTATACAGATCAGCGATCATCTGGATGTCAGAGGGCTTACAGATATGGTCAGCCAGATAGACCCGGAGTTCACAGTGGTCTATCATCCGGGTGGACACAGGCCGGGCAGATTTGCTGCTCATCTCAATTATCTGGGATCTGATGCTATATCCATTGACAAGATAGGCAATGTCCTGAGCAATGACTTTATTTAGTTTCGTTCATTAGTGGCGTATATAAAGCTTTATATAACTGACATCCTTCTATACTATCCATTCCATTGATATTTTCAGGAGATACAGCCATTGAAAAAAGCAGCCAGGCAATCATCCGGTAAAAATAAGCAAATAGCTACCCAGGATGCATCCGAGGTACAGCAGGATAAGACTGCAAAAGGGATCCTTGCGGTGAAGCAGAGGACCCCTGAGGAAAAAAGGAAAGCACATATCCAGGGTATCATCAAGACAGCAGTTGCCTCTATTCTTGGTATAATTGCCGGTGTCCTTGCTAATATGCAGTATGGCATGGGCACTGAAACAAAATGGTATGCTGTGATCGCCATCGTTGCCATTCTGGCATATTATGCCCAGAGGCTCATCTATCCGGCTATAAAGATCAGTACCAAGGAATTTGGCTTCAAGGACTGGTTCTATGTGGAGTTCCTTGTGGTGGACTTCTGCCTGGTCACGTGGACACTTCTCCTGAACTGATACAATTTACTATCTTTATCTTTTCTTGACCAGTGATAAAAATGCGAATAGCTATACTTAATAAGGACAGGTGCCAGCCGCGAAGGTGCAGTCATGAATGCGAGAAGTACTGCCCCAGAGTGAGAACAGGTGACGAGACTATCATCTTTGGAGAAGACGGCAAGCCGGTCATCTCGGAAGAGATGTGTGTAGGCTGTGGTATCTGTATAAACAGGTGTCCTTTTGATGCTATTATGATCATTGGCCTCCCCGAGGCTCTCAAATTCCCAACGCATCGTTATGGTCCGAATGGCTTTGCACTTTATGGGTTGCCAGTTCCACAAAAGGGGAGGGTGACTGGTATCCTCGGTCCTAACGGTATCGGTAAAAGTACTGCAGTGCAGATACTCTCAGGAAGGCTGGTACCCAATTTCGGAGAGGAGGGAGGTACTTGGGACAGAGTGCTGGAACACTATGCAGGTACTGCTCTTTATGATTACTTCAAGGCTGTTGCCAACGGAAGTCTCAAGGTTTCCCAGAAACCTCAGTATATAGACCTTATACCCAAGGCTTTCAAAGGCAAGACATCTGATCTGCTTGCAAGGACAGATGACAGGGGAGTAATGGATGAACTGGTGGAGCGCCTGGACCTTTCGCACATAATCGACCGCAATATTACAGAGCTCAGTGGCGGTGAGCTACAGAGGGTTGCAATTGCTGCATGTGCTGCTAAAGATGCCGATTTCTATTTCTTCGATGAGATAAGTCCATATCTGGACATATACCAGCGTATCAACTGTGCCAAGCTCATACAGGAGATCGCACAGGAAAAAGCCGTGCTGGTAGTGGAACACGATCTTGCTATTCTGGACATGCTGGCAGATGTAGTGCATGTGGCTTACGGTGAACCCGGAGGATATGGTGTCATCACTCTTCCCAAAGGAGTGCGCATAGCCATTAACCAATATCTTAAAGGTTATCTGCCCGAGGAGAACGTGCGTGTCCGTCCCGAAGCTATATCCTTCGAGGTCCATCCGCCAAGGAACGAAACCGAGATCGATACCCTGGTTGATTATAGTAGTTTCTCCAAGAAGTACAAGGAAGGCTTCTCTCTAAAAACAGATGCCGGATCCATTAAGCAGGGCGAAGTGCTGGGTATTGTCGGACCTAACGGCATTGGTAAGTCCACTTTCATGAAAGTGCTTGCCGGGGAGGTAGAACCTGATGAAGGCAAGCTTGATATGAATATCAGCATTTCTTACAAGCCCCAATACATCAAGGCAGATGTTCACATGCAGGTCCAGTTCTTCCTGAGGGGCATATCTCGCAAGTTCGATAGCAGCTACTTCCAGACGGAAGTAGTAAAACCTTTAGGCCTTGAGAAGCTGTATGAGCGGTCTATTCCGGAACTCAGCGGTGGTGAATTGCAGAGGGTGGCCATAACCGCATGTCTGTGCCGCGATGCGGATATGTATCTTCTGGACGAACCAAGCGCTCACCTTGATGTGGAACAGCGTTCAATGGTCACGAAAGTGATAAAGCGCTTTGCTGAGAATAATGGAAAAACCGCTATGGTAGTAGATCATGATATCTATATGATAGACATGCTCAGTGAAAGACTGATCGTTTTTGAAGGTGAACCGGCTGTTTATGGTAAGGCTCATGCACCATTAAGTATGCACGATGGCATGAACAAGTTCCTTTCGAACCTTAATATCACATTCCGCCGTGATGAGGATACTCACAGGCCCAGGGTGAACAAGCC
>CALBTS010000786.1 GCA_937968035.1 uncultured Methanomethylovorans sp. | reverse complement strand
AAATGAACTTTATTATTAACGGGTTATCCTTTATTTAAAAGGGTTACACTCAATTTATTTTTTTACCATTTATGCAGATCTGGTTCTGCTAAACTTTATAAGATAAGCGCTTCAGAAAACACCGAATTTCAAGGGAGGAAATATGAAAAAGGGACTATTGCTGTGTGCCGTTATGTGTTTAGTGATATTATTATCGCAACAGTTTGCTTTGGCTGATATCTATCTCAAGCAAAAGCAGCGAACAGAGGCATTTTCCATGATGGGCCAGGAACAACCTGCCCAGGAAGTTGAAACAGAATCGTGGATTTCCGACAGCGCAATGTGGACCCAAACAGGTGATAAGGGGATTCTAATCAAAGAAGACGGCAGCATGATCATGCTTGACCACGTTGGCAAAACCTATACTGAAATGAAGATGAATTACGAGAACATGGCTGAAGCGTCGGGTGAAAAAATGGATGCTGAAGAGATGGCAGGCTTAAAACAATTCATGGGCAAAATGATGGATATTAAAATATCTGTAGAGCCAACCGCGGAGAAAAAGCAGATCAACGGTTACCATTGCCAAAAATATATCCAAACCATGGAAATGGGCATGGGAACAAATACATCCGTAATTTGGGCAACAACGGATATCAACGTAGATGCCGATGTTTATGCCAAATTTAGCGCATCAATACTCGCAAACCACCCGGGTATGGAACAATCGATTGATAAAATCGTGAATGAAATGAAAAAAATAAAGGGTGTTCAAGTTCTAAATGAGTCTACTATGAATATGATGGGACAGGAGATGAAATCCTCGGTGGCGCTTTTGGAATTTAAAGAAGGTAAAGCGCCTTCCAACGTATTCTCGATTCCCAAAGGGTATACGAAAAAAGCCTTTGGAGATTAAGCGTTAGTAATATACAGAACCACACATCTTTTATTGCAATTTTAAGTAGTATCTGAGGGATGACTCTTCTGCAGATCCGATTATTCTTACTTTTCGGATGTTATCCCGTTAGATAACTGGACATGAAAGATAAACGGAAACCACAGATCAACTTGTTAGCCACGGAGGGAGGGAACATGATAATTGAAATCCTCACAGGCATTCTTGTTCTGATCACCGCAATTTATGCATACTTGACCCTTCGAATGGCGAAGGCGAGCGAAGCATCGGTTCAGGCTGTCAGACAACAATCCGAGGACGCTTTGCGGCCCTATGTCAGTGTTTCTCCCTTTATTCGGCCTCACGCCCCTTTTCTGTATCTCAGAATTGTAAACACTGGCCGCATTGGAGCACAGAACCTGCGGCTCACGCTTGATCGTGATTTTTTCCAGTGGGGCAAAGCAAATGAGCCAGGCAAAAACTTGCGTAACCAAAACGCCTTCTCCCTTCCCATCGACAGTTTTGCGCCCGGTGCAGAACTCCTTTTCGGTCTCGGCCAAGGATGGGTATTGTATGGAGAAAAGGCAAATCCCGCTGCTACCCCGGTACAGTTCAACATAACGGCATCCTACGAATTCTTAAGAAAGAAAGTGGAAGAAGTAAACCGCATTGACCTGCGACCGTATCTCGGAACAGCAGGAGAGCGTGACCCGGTAGTAGAGGAACTCGAACGGATTCGAAAAGTGTTGGATAATTCTGGGGACATCTTACATAATCCCAGTTAATTAAGTAAGATGTCCCCAGATTACGCCCAGATTACGCAGTGTGTAGTAAGACCGAATGAGACTGTGAATATTCCCGAAAGCTTTTGCTGTGCCTACGGAGAGGACGTCAAAGAACAGTTTAAGTCTACAGAAACCAAATAAACTGAGGAGGATGTTATGGATCAAGATTTTCATTATTACGGCACTTACCATGCCGCAAGGGCAGGTGGATTTGACCAAAAGGACGCAACGACAATAGCGAAGGCGGCAAACTTCGTTGATTTTTTCGATGATAGATATAAAAAAAACTGGAGATTAGTTGACGGAAAAGGGGGGGACTACTTAATAACCCCTCGTTACACTGTTCAGGGCACAATTAAGGCTGGGTTCGAAAAAAATCCCGCACTGTGGTGTTCGTATCATTTCTTGCCTGGTAATTATGAGGACAAACGAGGAACACCTTCCATAAAGGACTTACACGGTAAAAGTTTAGCAAAAGTATTTCCCGAATTTCAAACAAAAAACACAAATGGTGGAAAAAATATATTAGAAACATATAAAGAGCCAGCTAAAACAGAGTACCTTGACGATCTCAAATGGGGTAAATTGTTAAACCGCCCTCAAAGTCCCCTATCTCGTTGGGTAATAAAAGATGCCATTACATGCGCAACGTCATTAGAAGACAAGAGAATAAAATCGATTCTTAACCACGCATATTTTGCTCCCGATAGCGAAGACTATCTGCGTCGATTTAAACTTATTCTTTTAGGTATCAGAGCGCATGTCATTGCAGATACTTGGGCGCATCAGAATTTTTGCGGGTTGGATAATGTCATGAATACTTATTGGGACGTAGACTATGACCCTAAGTCTTGGAAACCATCTGAATGGGGATACGGGTTACAACATATAAAGTATAAAGATGAGGTAACGGATAAGAATTGGACAAAAACGGTACTTACTTCGAGAAATCTTCTTTCCCATCCCAATCTCATAGCAGTTCCCAATGCTACTTCATATTTAGGACATGGCTGGATGGGACATCTGCCTGATTTTAGTTTTGTAAAATTTCAATATAAACCTTGCTGGCATGACCCTGAAAAAAGTGCAGTTGTACGTGATAATTTTCAAGAATACTGCCTCGCGTGGATAGAATTGGCGAGTTTATTTTTTCGGGCAAATGGAAAAACTTTGGAAGTAAATACAAGATTCGAAAAGGAATATTATGAACCAGCACGAAATGCTATAATAAGTGGCTGTGATTTGGCTCAAAAAGCCACAGGAAGAAGTCATTCAGCCAAGGCCTGGAAAGAAATCATCGATATGCCGGAAAAATATATCATCGACGTAGATAAAGAACCGGATGAAAAAGCCGAATTACAGGGAATAGTTAAAAAGACCGATGACACATCTACAGTCGACGTATGTAGCGATTTGTATTTATTTCAAATTGCCGCCGACTATCATTTTCACTTTGTAAAAGACTATTTGGAACGTCTTGGCAAAAGTGAATTTGATCGATTGCCAGTTAATGCGTGGTCCCAACAAACGAGTGCGTTGTCACCTGAGGTGTCGAATCTATTTGCTTACCGCATCAAGAATGTTACGCATAATACCGTTCTGGATGACTGGGGTGGCAAAATAGGTCAAAATTCGGCAGCGCTCGAGCCAGATAATAACCCTGATTGCTTGAATCGCGCTTGGGTTTTAATTCCAAACACGAAGGGCTTCAGGATCAAAAGCGTTGCACATGGGACCGTTCTGGATGACTGGGGGGGTCGCCATACAGGTATAGATTCAGCATCGCTTCAGCGAGATGACAACCCTGAACACGAGAATCGCACTTGGAACATAATTCCAAACAAGAATGGCTTCAGGATAATGAGCTTACACAACACAGTTCTGGATGCCTGGGGCGGCAAAACAGGTGAAAATTCAGCAGCGCTTCAGCCAGATAACAACCCTGAAGACGAGAATCGCACTTGGATATTTATAAAAGTAGATCCTCAATAAAAGTGTTGAGATTTTTAAATTCCGATTTTCTCAGAGCACCTATCCCCCTAATATTCTTGTAGGCCCCCGCGCATGATAGGGGACGTTCGTTCAAGCGTATATTCACGGCGGCTCCGCCGCCGTGAATCGCGGTGCTGACTTCGTCAAGCACCTGGCCCAGGCGCTCCGCGCCAGAATCGGGATAGGACTCCCCATCACTGAGGAGCCCTCCCACACCACCTGGCGTACGTTGCGACATGAAGTCGCTGATTATATTGCTGATCATTGCATCAGCCTGCTGTATCACCAGTAGTTTCTTACCCCGGCATGCATCATTGGTAACCATAATTCTGGGGACAAACCATAATTCTGGGGACATCTTACATAATCCCAGTTAATTAAGTAAGATGTCCGTATGCCGTAACAACTGTAGTTCTAACAGGTTAAAGTC
>CALBTS010000785.1 GCA_937968035.1 uncultured Methanomethylovorans sp. | reverse complement strand
AGCTTAACATACACAGAAGGCATCCCGGTCAATTCAATTTTACAATGTTCGTTTGAGTTATCCTCAATGAACCGGTTCATTTTTGCAGTGAACACCTCAATTTCTTTACTGTCAACCGATGCAAATTTCGATTGAATAATTCCTTTGGTTAGGTCATCATTCACGAGTTGGGGCATAACTTCCTGTCCATCGAGAAGAAACCATAGTTGTACAATTTTTGCCTTGTCATCAGGTATTTTTTTACCTTCGTCCATGGCATCGTTCATTTGTTCAATCAGGTCTGCCACCGACTGTGTAATTTCAACATTCGGGTCTTCCTTCATGAAATGTTCGGTACTAATCATCATTTTTAGCACTTCCGGACTTTGCATATCACCTTCAAAAACAACAAATACCGGTAATGAGCCGCCAAATTTTTTCTGCATAACATCCTCTGCAATCCTTGTTGGATTATCTTTCTTAAAATAGTCGGCCATGTTAACGCTGGTTTTTATCAACATTAGGCCACCAATGCATAACATTAGCAGAACTCCCCAACCTGTAAGTGTATATTTGGGATGTTTAAACAGAAATTTTACCAAGGGCAGTAGAATTTTGTGAGTTAATATGGTTTGCTTTTCTTCGGATTCAATAGCTGTTTTTTTGCCATACATTGAAAGTCCAGAGATAAGTGCGGGAACAAAAAATAGGGATAGTATTAAAGCGATTAATGTACCAACCGCAGTAAATATTCCGAAGTCTTTAATCATGGTGAGGTATGCCCCAAAAACAAATGATACAAATCCAATGGCAGTGGTTACTGCTGCCAGTATTACAGGAATCAGAATATATCTAAGTGCTTGAACTAATGCCTGTTTTCTGTCTGCAAGTTTATTGTGGTTAATACTATTGAGCACATGAATTGTATAAGCACTTCCTACAGCAAGCAGCACAACCGGAATTATATTTGAGATAATTGTCAACTCATACCCGGTTACTGCCATTAAGCCCATTGTCCAAATAACGGCCAAACCTGCTATGAGCAACGG
>CALBTS010000784.1 GCA_937968035.1 uncultured Methanomethylovorans sp. | reverse complement strand
CCACCGAGATCTACACTCTTTCCCTACACGACGCTCTTCCGATCTAGCTGAGCAAGACCGATCGATGGTATGTGTCTCCCAAGTATCCGTTCATACGTGCTGATACCTGCAGCATCTTTCTCTTGTTTGAGGATATCCAGGGACTGTTGGAAAGATGCAACAGTGGAATCCGAAACATTCTTATTGAACACATAGTAGCCTTCCTGAGCCGATAATGTAAAAATGACCCTGAAAGAGTAAGGGTTTCCTGTTACCTGTTCGATAAAGTACCTGCCCGCAGCCTCCGGGTATGCCCATAGATCAATCTCACCTTTATTGAGTTTATCGACAAGCAAGGATGCATTTGTTTCCCGAACAAGCTGGCTTTCATTCACGCCGGTATCGAGCAGCTGTTGGATCGCTACGTCATCAGCGATCACCCCAATCCGATAGTTCCCCAGATCTTCAGGGTCTTCTATTGTGATTCCCCTGTCCGGCCGGGCAAAGAGAACATTAGTATACGTATAGATGGGTCCGGCACATTTAAAGGACTGCTCACGTTCAGGAAGTCTTACAGTAGTGAAGAGCACAGTGTTATTCCGGGAGAGAACGGTTTGGTAGCCCTCGGTCCAGGGAACCAGGTGCACTTCCTCTCGGGATGCCTTCTTTCCCATCTTCTCAGTAATTGCTTCAAGCAAATCGACGGATATTCCCTGCAGAGTTCCGTTTTCCTGATAATTATAAGGAGGTAGCTGTTCAGTGTAGTAAGTCAGTTCAGCAGACGTCGTGGAGCCACTTAAATCTGCGGATGGATCCATGGGTTTAGAGACGCATCCTGTGGCCACAATCAGTGCTCCGATTAGTACCATAATAAAGAAAAAAGAGTAATCTCTTAGCGAGAACGACATAATAGATTATCTAATATCGCGGTATAAATAAATAGTGTTTTTTTGAATCTATAGAAGAAGGCTTGCTGATTAATTATTATTATCAACCTGTCTTTACTTTTTATATATATGATCCCGGTTGTAGGTTAACAAAGAGGGTGAAATGTAAAATGAAACTTCATTGCAGTTACTAAAAAAACATTTTTAAGGTACATTCTGTAAATGCACCTTGTGCATCATTACTTCTTTTTCTGCCTTTCCAGCATGGCGCACATAAAAGCCTTGAATGGAGGGGAAGGTCT
>CALBTS010000783.1 GCA_937968035.1 uncultured Methanomethylovorans sp. | reverse complement strand
AGTTATGGCTGTATTACAGGGTACTAGGGCAAAAGAGAGACAGTAAGGACAAGATTTATAGCTTTCATGCACCTGAGGTCAGTTGCATCTCCAAGGGTAAGGATCACAAGAAGTACGAATTTGGCAACAAGAGCGGATTTGTGATTACGAAGAACAGCGGCATTATACTTGGAGCCATGGCTTTTGAAGGTAATCCATACGACGGTCATACGCTTGAGCCTCAGTTGGAGCAGGTATCTGATCTGATGGGGAGACTACCGAAAGTGGCATTGGTAGACAGAGGTTATAAAGGACGCAAGACCATTCTTGGGGTAGAGATCATGATGCCAGGCACTGGTAAAGGCAAAACAGCCTATGAGAAGCTCAGGGACAGAGCCCGGTTCAGGCGAAGGGCTGCTGTTGAACCGGTTATCGGACATCTCAAGAGTGATTATCGGATGCTAAGGAACTATCTCAAGGGCGTTGAAGGTGATATGATTAATACTATTATGGCAGCAGTAGCCTTCAATATGATGAAAAGACTAAGGCAGATCCGGGATGCCATTTATTTTGTCTTGGATTTACTGAACGACAGTTGGTCAGTAAAATATGCCACTGTGCAGAATTATTGAAAAACACGACTTGTTAAGGGTCGACTATTTATCGCTTGATAATACCCAAATCAATACGTACCAGCCCTAAAATGGCCCATTTTAAGAGTAGGTTTTTAACTCATAATTGGATATATAATGCTGACTATTATTCAAACGTAGTTGAGGGTCCGGCTGTAATGAGTGCTGAGGAAATTAGCCGGACCATTGTCGCAAAGATTTCACCCAAATCTGTAATTGACATCGGCTGTGGGACCGGGGCGCTACTGATGGCTTTTCAAAATTTGGGGGTGCTCAGTTTTGGTTTAGAGTATTCAGTTGAAGCATTGAAATTTTGCAGAAGCAGAGGAGTTGACGTTCAGAAGTTTGATATTGAACATGATTTCTTCGATTTCGAAAAGCGTTTTGATGTTGCTATAAGCTTGGAAGTTGCAGAACATATTCCCGAGAAATATGCTAATCGCTATATCGACTTAATGACAAAATTTTCAGATATTATAATCATTTCTGCAGCAACCCCGGGGCAAGGAGGTGATGATCATGTCAACGAGCAACCCCATTCATATTGGCAGGAAAAGTTTGAATCGTTAGGGTTCAGACTTGATCAGTCGTTAACAGAAGAATTAGCGACTGAATGGGGAAAAAGTGGTACTGTGACAAGTTGGTATTACAGGAACTTGATGATATTTCGCAAATTTGGTTAGGTCATTCCTGACTTGCTAACATGAAATAAGATAGATCATTATATATTAAGATTAACATCAGAATTGAAAAGATCTGCTTCCATAAAAATCCTAATGATAGGATCTTTTTTAAATAAAAAATATGGGACCTACAGTGTTAACACGCAGTTAGCGGAAAGTCTCAAAAATCGGTATGAATTCAGATTTGTTTCCGAAATCAATAGGAAAGTATTAAGAATTGTTGATATTACTATTGCCTGTTTGTTCTCAAAATATAATATAATACATATAGATGTCTTTAGCGGACAAGCATTTAAAATTGCTGAAATATCAGCTTTTATAGCTTATCTGCGTAAGAAGAAAGCAATATTATCATTTCATGGAGGCAAGTTGCCTGAGTTCTATCAAAAAAATCCTAAACGAATTGAACGCTTGATTTCTATAACGGGTTATTACCGGACCCCATCCTTATACCTAAAGAATTACTTTGATCAAAGGGGTATTCAATTACATTATTTACCGAATACGATTGACTTAGACCGGTTTCCTTATAATCGAAAAGCAGTTATAGATCACAGCATTCTTTGGGTTAGAGCATTTTCTGAGATCTACAATCCAGACCTTGCCATTAGAATCCTAGATAAGGTGCAGAAAACATATGGTGATGCTAAAATTACAATGATAGGACCTGACAAAGGTCTTTTATCCAAAACAATGAAACTGATAAATGAGTTGGATCTGAATACATCGGTTACAATCCTTGGTCCAATACCAAATAACCTATTATACAGCTATTATCAAACCCATAATGTTTTCATTAACACTACAAGCTATGAAAGCTTTGGTGTAGCTGTTCTTGAAGCAGCAGCATGCGGTATTCCGATCGTATCATCACAAGTAGGCGAAATACCATATATGTATTTGAATAATGAGAACATTATTATGGTAGAAAGCTTTGAGCCGACAGCCTTTGCGGTTGAGATTTGTAGAATTTTCTCCTCACAAGAATTGGCAGAAAAGTTATCCTTAAATGCACGCCGATTGGCTGAGCAATATGATTTTGAAAATATGAAAGCCGGATGGGTCGAGTTGCTAGGTTAAACGATCTTTCTACCAGCCTTAGAATCGCCTGCAATAATTCCTAAAAATGTCCATTATTCAGGATTTCTTTTATCCTAAAGTGCCTGTATTGATCCAGAACTTAATGATTTCGGCTTATGGATTTTGTTGGCAGAAAAGACGGTTTGGCGGCATCTTTAATCATGCGTTTGAGGGTTTTAAAACGCGGGAAGTTTATTCACTCAATCAGTGGCAGCAGTATCAGACTGTAGAGCTCAGGAAAATGCTTGTACATGCTTTTGAGACAGTTCCGCACTATAACTATCTGTATAAAAAGCATGGGTATAAGAGAACTGATTTTGAGAATTTTGAACTCGAGGGCCTTTCTAAGCTTCCTGCACTGGAGAAGAATGATTTACGAAAATACGGGACGTCTCTTTTGCTTTCGACTAAAAGAGAAAAAAAGGGACAATTCTTTTCAAGCAGCGGCAGTACTGGTACACCAACAAGTATCTTGTTCTCGAACAATATGCATCAAAGATGGAGCGCTGCTTTTGAGGCACGCATTCGTAATTGGGCAAATCTGACACGATTTGATAGTCGGGGGATGATCGGAGGAAGAAGGGTTGTCCCAGATGGAGAAAGCGAAGGACCATTTTACAGGTACAATTTTTTCGAGAAACAGATATATTTTTCAGCTTATCATATCTCTCCTCGCACAGCACAAGATTATGCATATGCTTTAAGAAATTTTAAGCCTGACTATATGACTGGTTACGCAGTCTCTAATTATCTGCTTGCCAGAATCTTTTACGAAAAGGGCATTGAAGTGCCTGCATTGAAAGCGGTTATTACAAGTAGCGAAAAGCTGACTAGGGAGATGAGACAGTTGTTTAAAAATGTTTATGGATGTAAAACATATGACAGCTATAGCGGAGTTGAGGCATGTGGGTTAATTTCAGAAAATGAGCACGGTCAACTGCTGGTTAGTCCTGATGTAGGAATTATGGAAATTCTTAGAGAGGACGGATCTGCTTGTCAACCAGGCGAAACAGGAGAGGTCTTCTCTACGGGTTTTTTGAATTATGACCAACCCCTAATAAGATATCGGATAGGGGACAACATAAAGATTGCTACCGACCAACACACCCTGTGTGGCAGGAACATGTTAGTCATAGATGAAATTATAGGCCGGACAGAAGATGTTGTAACAGGACCTGACGGAAGAAAGATGGTAAGATTTCACGGCATCTTTATAAATCTTCCAGATGTCATTGAAGGCCAGATAATTCAACATACCCTCAAAGACTATGAAATTAAAGTTGTCTGCAGCAATCCTTTATCTGAAGTTGAGAAAAAAGCAATAATTGAAAGAATGACTTCTCAAATTGGACCAGCTGATTTCAGGATTAATCAGGTTCAGCAAATCCCCAGGACTAATAACGGTAAATTCAAAGCAGTGATCTCTCATTTACCGCAACAGTAAAATTATGAGGTTATTAATCCTCACTCAATATTTTCCTCCTGAAACCGGAGCTCCGCAAAACAGATTATTCTCTCTTGCCCTGCATTTGGCAAAGCATGGGATAGATGTCAGCATTCTTACCGCGATGCCCAATTATCCTAAAATGGAAGTTTATAAGGATTACAAGGGGAAGTTTTTCTCATGGGAGAAATCGGGACCGTTAACAATCTACAGGTCTTATATCTACGTAAATCAAAAGGCCAATATACTGGTACGCATTCTAAATTATGCCTCGTTTGTCCTGAGCTCTGCAATAATTGGTTGGTTAAAGGTTGGTAAACAGGACTTGATAATATGCGAATCACCTCCATTATTCCTGGGGTTAACAGCTCTTTTCCTCAAATGGAAGAAAAGAGCAAGGCTAATTTTCAATGTATCTGACCTATGGCCTGAAAGTGTTGAAAAACTTGAGATAATTAGAAATAAATCACTTCTCAGACTAGCATATAAGCTAGAAAAATATATTTACCATAAGGCTATACTGGTTTCGGGCCAAACCAAGGGCATAATCAGTAATATAGAAACCAGATTTCCAGAGGTTAATACTTTTTGGTTACCTAATGGCATTGATTTTGGGCAGTTTGATGCTAATGCCGCTGGGAATGACTTCAGGGTTAAATATCAGCTTTCAAATGATATTTTCATCTTGCTTTATGCTGGTATCCTTGGTCACGCTCAGGGGCTTGAAACAGTTCTTGAAGCCGCAGAACTTTTAAAAGCTAACCGGAACATTAGATCGGAAGAGCGTCGTGTAGGGAAAGAGTGTAGATCTCGGTGGTC
>CALBTS010000782.1 GCA_937968035.1 uncultured Methanomethylovorans sp. | reverse complement strand
TATAGCTATACTCTGGTCCCATACAACAATGCAGGACTGGAGGGCAATGCAGTAACTATTAACCTCAGAACATCTTCCGGCAGCAGTGGTGGAGGAGGAGGGAGCAGTGGAAGTAGTTCAAGCAGTAAGAGCAGTAGCAGCGGTGGAGGAGGCGGTGGTGCCGGCTCTGTCGAGGATTATTTGAACGTTGCTGTGAAAGACGTTGATCGTCAATATCTGGCAATGGATTCCAATGTATTATATGAGTTCAGTCGTGAAGGCAATGATATCCGGTCCATCAGCCTCTACTCCCTCAGGAACTCTGGGGAAATAACATCCACTATAGAGGTGCTCAACGGCAGGTCAAAACTGGTGACAGGTGATCCTGAAGGTTTCGTATACAAATATATCAATGTCTGGGTAGGCAAAGCGGGCTTTGCCACAACATCTAACATTCAGGATGCTAAGATCCAGTTCAAAGTTGACAGCTCCTGGCTCCAAACAATGGACTTAAGCCCGGAAGATGTAAGACTGCAGGTATATAATGAAGACACATGGCAAATGTTGCAGACTACCCCTCAAAGCACCACTTCAACCGATGTGATCTTCGAGGCTCAGACAACAGTTTTCGGACCGTTTGCGATCACTGCTGAAAAGACATATCCTTCTCCTGTAACTGATATCACAGATACAGGGACATATACCCCTGCTACTGGCTCAGAAGATGTTGGTATGGAAGAAACTCCGGCAGAAAGGACCAATATATGGACATTCTTTAAGGCGTTCATCCTGCTCGGGATGGTTGCTGTTGGATACATGTACCTGAAAAAAGATTGAAATTCCTCTGTAAATCCCCTGTACATAAAAGTACAGGTGGATCTATAAAAAGGTTTGATAATTGCTACTTTTCCTTTTTTGGCCATAGCAGGCAGAATAGGTTTTTGCTGAACATGGACTATAATTAGCCTTATATAATCTGTAGACACCTATAAGCTTCCAAAAACATCAAGGATATATCATGTCTCTTAATTTCAGAGTAGTGCTCGTTGAGCCTTTGTATCAGGGAAATGTGGGCTCTGTCGCAAGGGCGATGAAGAATTTCGGTTTTTCAGATCTCGTACTTGTTAACCCTTGTTCCCTTGAAGGTGAGGCACGTGCAATGTCCTCCCATGCGCGTGATGTACTCGAAGGTGCAACCATCACAAGCAGCATAGAAGATGCTGTTGCAGGTGCCAACCTTCTCATAGGCACCACAGGCATAACAGGCAGTAAATTCGATGAGCATATACGTATCCCGGCACATGTTCCAAGAGAAATGAAAGAACTGCTGGAAGGATACACCGGGACCATTGCACTGCTTTTTGGCAGGGAAGACAAAGGTTTCACAAAAGATGAATTATGTATGATGGACATGATCCTCACCATTCCTACATCCGAAATATATCCGGTGATGAACCTGTCACATGCTGTTGCAGTGATACTGTACGAACTGAGCGATGTACAGGCAGGAGAAACACCACTGGCTGATCCTTTTGATACAAAGCTTTTAATGGAACATTTTTCCCAGGTTCTGGAAAACATTGATTACCCTGCTCACAAAAAGGAAAAGACGGAACTTATGCTTAAGAGAATATTCGGAAGAGCCCGCCTGATCCCCAGAGAAGTGCAAACCTTACGAGGTGTCCTGCGCAGGATACAAAGACATCTGGTATCAGACAAGGAAAATTTATCAGATGTGTACACGAAATATTGATATAAATTAAAAACTATGGTTGCGGGACTAAATCTGCGCAGCCAACTTAGAGAAAGATATGACAGAGATAAAATGGGAAGAGAACTTCAAGGTATTCCTAAAGCAGTATTACTGGGATGATATTCTTCAGCTTGCTAATGAATACCCTGAACAGCGAAGTCTGACAGTTGATTTTTCAAACCTTGAGATCTTCGATAGGGAACTGGCTGCAGAGCTATTAGAGCAGCCTTCCGAAGTGTTGCCATCAGCAGACAAGGCCTTGCAGGAAATAGATCTGCCTATTGATAAGACACTTGATAAGGCAAAGGTCAGATTCGAAAAGATCCCTAATAAGATCCCTATCAGAGACCTGAGAAGCAAGCATCTTATGAAATTCATTGCCATCGAAGGCATGATCCGTAAAGCTACCGAGGTCCGGCCAAAAATAATAAATGCTGCTTTTATGTGCATGCGATGTGAAAATGTCACTTTTGTGCCACAAACAGAGATGAAATTCGTTGAGCCCCTGGAATGCGAGAACGATACTTGCGGTAAGAAGGGACCTTTCAAGATTCTTATGGAGCAATCCTTTTTCGTGGATGCCCAGAAACTGCAGATCCAGGAATCACCCGAAAACCTGAGGGGAGGAACACAGCCACAAAGTCTTGACGTGGATGTGGAAGAAGACCTTGCAGGCATCGTAAAACCCGGGGACAGGATAGTTATCAATGGTGTGCTCCGTTCCCATCAGCGTACCACCCGCGAAGGGAAATCTCCTTTTTATGACCTCGTACTGGATGCGAATTCCATTGAGAATGTGGATAAAGAGTTCGATGAGCTCCAGATAACCCCTGAAGAGGAGGACATAATAAAGGAAATGAGCCAGGACCCTCATATATATGACAAGATCATCAGGTCTATTGCACCCTCCATCTATGGTCTTGAAGAAGTGAAGGAAGCGCTGGCCCTGCAGCTATTTTCCGGTGTCCCGAAACATCTTCCTGACGGATCAAGGGTAAGGGGAGATATCCACATGCTGTTCGTGGGTGACCCGGGCGTGGCAAAAAGCCAGCTGCTTCGCTATATGGTAAAACTTGCACCAAGAGGCGTATTCGCTTCCGGAAAAAGTGCCTCAAGCAGCGGCCTTACTGCAGCTGCAGTTAAGGACGAAATGGGAGATGGCCGCTGGACACTGGAAGCCGGAGCACTGGTTATGGCCGACATGGGTATTGCTGCTGTGGACGAAATGGACAAGATGCGCTCTGAGGACAAGAGCGCACTTCACGAGGCTATGGAGCAGCAGACGATATCCATTGCAAAGGCCGGGATCCTTGCCACCCTGAAATCCCGATGTGCACTTCTTGGTGCTGCTAACCCTAAGTATGGACGTTTTGACAGGTATGAGGGCATAGCCCAGCAGATAAATATGCCTCCGGCGCTTATGTCCAGGTTCGATATGATCTTCGTGCTTCTGGACACGCCGAACGAAGAGAAAGATACACGCATTGCCAGACATATCCTAAAATCCCACTACGCAGGTGAACTTTCCGAACAGCGCAAAAAGATGGCTACAAGTAAGGTTACCCAGGAGCAGGTCGATGAACAGATGGAGATAGTCATTCCGGATATAGATCCTGACCTTATGAGAAAGTATGTGGCATATTCACGCAGGAACATTTTCCCTGTAATGGAAGAGGAAGCACGGGACCATCTGGTGAAGTTCTACATGGATCTGCGTAAAATGGGAGAAGGCAAGGATGCTCCGATACCTGTGACTGCCCGGCAGCTGGAAGCCCTTGTAAGGCTTGCAGAGGCAAGTGCAAGGGTACGCCTTAGCAATGTTGTTAATATGGAGGATGCAAAGCGTACTACAAAAATAGTGTATTCATGCATGAAACAGGTAGGGATCGATCCGTCCACGGGAGCGTTCGACGTCGATATAATTGCATCAGGTACCAGCAAGAGCCAGAGAGATAAGATCAAAGTGCTCAAGGAGATCATCAGGCAGGTGGGGAGCAGGCATCCGGCTGGTAAAGCGCCCCTCGAAGAGATATATGCAGAAGCAGCTATAGAAAGTATTGACAGAGCTCATGCAGAAGAAATGATAGCCAAAATGCGCAGATCCGGCGATCTGATGAAACCTGATCATGATAGTGTGAAGCTTGTGTGAGGAATAATTGATGTATCTGAAGGTCCATAGTTCCGGTGGCAATGTTGTTGTCGCCATATGTGACAGGGATATCCTTGGAAAGACATTAAAGGAAGGGAATCTAACAGTAACAGTTAATGAAGGGTTCTTTTGTGGGGAGATCGTTGATGCAGAGAGTGTTGAAAAAGCTCTAAAGAATGCAACCACAGCTAATCTGTTTGGAGAAAAATGTATCCAGTGTGCTATTAGCTGCGGTGTGGTGAACCCAGAAAGTGTGATCTATATAAATGGTGTGCCGCATGCTCAATTGTTCCGAATATAATAGCACCAGTGTTTATATATAATATTATGAAAAAATGTTGCGAGATACAGTCTAGTTGGAGATAAATGAATGACCGCCGAAGTAGATGGTGTAGGGGTTACTTTACTTGGCCGCGAAGGTCTTATCGATGCAGTGATCCTTAAGCACAATAAGATGTTAGAGAAGTATAATTTTGAATTTGAAGAACTTGATACAAGATTTTCTTCTTATTCCCGGGAAATAGATAACAGTAAAAAGAGACATGAAGAAATGCTCGAACGCATAGATGTGCTCAAAGAAAAGCGCCAGCAACTCTACCACCAGGCAGAGAACATAATGGAAAAGTTAATTGAATCGGGCATGGAACAGAAAGATGTCAATACAATACATGATAGTATAGCAAAGGCAAAATCACTATCCTCTGTAAGTGAAGAAAAGGCAGTTGTCGAGTCAATACTATCAGTTTTAGCTGTGGGAGAACCTTCAGAAAGCAAAGCATCAATACATTCCAAGATAGAAGAAGCTGTTGCGTCCCATGAGGAACTCATATCTATAGCCGGCCTGGAAAATTCATTGACAGAAGACCAAAAACTACATGAAGATGAGCTTAGCAAAGCAAAACCAAGACATTCATGGCTGGAAAAAAGGATACAGAGCCATAAAGAAGCTTTAAGCTACTGGGAAAGCCTTAAAAACACTGACGGAGAGGTGACAGCAGTATGACCGATACATCATCCATTTCAGAGAAGGACCTGAAGTTAAAGGTCAATGAACTGCGTACCCAGATAACCCATGATGAGAGGGAACTGAGATCCCTGTTCAATGAACTGCGCCTTCATCGCACCAACATGACAGAACTTAAGGAAAAGAGGGATGCCTTGAATGCTCAGGTCAAGGAGATGGTCACAAAGGCCAGGGATCTGAAAGAAAAAAGAGATGCGATAAACACAAAGATATCTGAACTGAAAAATGTTAAAAATGCAAGGATATCCGCAAGCCAGCAGATCTCAGATGAGATCACAAAACTGAAAGCTGAAAGGGATGCCCTGAACCAGGTTTCAAGAGGTACTGTGGATATGATTTCTAAAGCATACGCTGCAGAACTTGATACTTTCCTTAATGCAGATGTTCCTCTGCAACATGAGATAGATGTCTTTGGCAGGCTGCTGCAGCTTGAAGAACGTTTGAAAGCTGCCATGAAAGCAGACGAGGTACACAGGAAGATCCAGGAAACATATGATGCTGCCGTTTCTCAACATGCGGGGTCCGGAGAAAATATTGGATCTAATATAAAAGAACTTGCAGAAATATCACAGCAGTATCATGTGGAAATGATCGATCTATACAAAAAAGTGGATGAGATGCGTAAAGATGCGGATCTCTGTCATGCTCAGATAAAGGAAAAATTTGGGATCACAGAGCCTCTCAGAGCCAAGATAGACCCCCTTAAGCTAAGGATCTCACAGCTAAGAGATGAACTCAATGGCTACCTTGAGAAATTGAACGATATCCAACTTATAAAGGATGAGAAGAAACAACAGGAACAAAGGGTAGTCGCCAAGGAGAAACTGGAAAAGACAGGAAAAATGAGCCTGCAAGATCTAAAACTACTTATGGAGAACGGGGATCTGGAACTGTGACCGGTCCCTTTGCCTCTTAATTACCTTTTTTTCTAAGGATCAGCATCAGGGTGGCAGTAGCCGCTATCAGCGGGAGAGCTATATCAAAACTGAAACCCTCTATACCATTTGATCCTGCAGAAGCATTGTCCTGTGACCCATCTTTTTGCCCTCCATTTTCTTTATCTTCTGGTATGAATGGTGCAGGAAGGGTCCTGTCAATGTACTGGAACACCGGTGAGAAAGCGACCAGTTCTTCGCCATCACCTGCGTATATAGTATCCACTGTTATGTCGAGTATTGTTCCATCGTTCTTCTGATAGGTAAAATGATCGCCCTCTCCAAGAATACTACTTTGCAATAGCTTATTCCCCAATGACAGTTCGAGCCATACACTGTCAGTTTCCTGATTCACACTTTTTACAGTAAAATTATATCCCTGATAAAAATGCCAGGAATCACCTGTAATAAGATATATGCTCGTATCGTTCAAAAGCACATCTTCTACTACCAGAGCCGCGGAAGCAGGTAATACCGCATCTGCAGGCATGCATAGAAGTAGCACCAACAACAGTACGGATAGATATTTTCCTATCCACATGGATAAGTCTCTCATCTAGTACGTGTATACACACATCTACCAGCAATAAGGTTTACCCTTTTCCCATCTTTTGTCCTGACAGAGATAGCTCCTGTATCAGTAATACCTACAGCTTTGCCTTCCACCATCCTCGAAGGGGTCATTATGGTGACTTCCTTGCCAATAGTATCAGATAGATTTATCCACTCACTAAGGATCGCAGAGAACTCCTGTGTTTTGAACTTTATATACTGCTGTTCGAACTCATACAACAATCGTTGTACAAATTCGACCCTGTTGACCTCTGCACCAAGTTCTTTCTGAAGGCTTGTAGCATTTTCCCGGATACCCGGAGGGAACTCGTCCACATTAACATTGGCATTTATGCCGATCCCTATGATAACATAATCTATCTGTTCCATTTCAGCATCCACTTCTGTGAGTATGCCACATACTTTTTTATCGTTGATAAGTACATCATTGGGCCATTTTATACGGGCATCCAATCCAAGAGAACGAATGGTATTTGCTGCTGCAAGTCCTGTCATGAGAGTGAGCCTGGCTGCATGATCAAGAGGAATATTTGGTTTAAGTATCACAGAAAGGTTGATACCTCCTTTGGGTGACTGCCAGTTTCTCCCCAGTCGTCCTCTACCTTTTTTCTGGGATTCGGCGATAACAACTGTACCTTCTTCTGCTTCCTTAGCCATCTCTCTGGCAAAACTGTTAGTTGATTCCAGCTCTGCAAAATAAAAAATATTAGTACCTATCAAAGTGGTATTTAGTCCGTTTTTGATCTCTTCAGGGTAAAGCATATCCGGGACTAGCTTTAACACATAGCCTTTTTTAGGAGATGATTCTATTTCATATCCCCCTTCCTTCAAGGAACTTATATACTTCCAGACCATTGCTCTGGATATACCTAACCTTTCTCCAAGTTCCTCCCCGGAAACTGGTTTTCCATCAGCTTCTTTCAATATCCGCATGATCTCAGCTAAATTATTGCTCACTTTATCCCACCAATTAATATCTCTCTATAGGAGATTCACTCTGTATTATTAGACTGGTTCTTTGCTGCATGGATGTAAGACTCTACAGCTGCAGTCACGGCAGCTACCTTCGTTGGCTTGTTATCAAGTGCAGATGCAAGTGTGGCTCCTTTCTCCGAATCTTCCCTTACCACTCTTTCCACATCTCTGATAATGGAATTATCTTCTATGAAATGGGTAGTAAGATTGCCTTTGCGGAACTGCTCATGCCTTATCACTGCCTTATGGAACGGTATATTAGTTGTGACTCCCACCACTACGTATTCATAAAGCGCCCTGTCCATCCTGTGTATAGCTTCAATACGTGTAGGTGCCCATACACTGAGCTTTGAGATCATTGAATCGTAATATGGGGAAATAGTGTATCCCATATGCACACCGCTGTCCACACGCACACCTGGTCCACCTGAAGAACGGTACCTGCGTATCTTTCCTGGAGATGGTGCAAAATCATTCAACGGATCTTCGGCGTTTATCCTGCATTCTATGGCCCAGCCTCTGAGCGGAATATCTTCCTGGGAATATGCCAATTCCTCACCGGCAGCAATATATAGCTGCTTTTTTGCAAGGTCAAGGCCGGTAATAAGCTCTGTGATAGTATGTTCTACCTGCAGACGCGTGTTCATCTCAAGGAAATAGAACTGCCCCTTTGAATACAGAAACTCCATCGTGCCTGCATTTTCATACCCTATAGACTTTGCTCCTGTTACAGCAGCGCTTCCCATCAGCTCACGCATCTCTTCGGTAATGATAGGAGAAGGAGCTTCTTCTATCAGTTTTTGATGCCTGCGCTGTATGGAGCATTCTCTTTCATTGCAATGTACAGTATTCCCGTATCTGTCAGCAAGTAGCTGGAACTCTATGTGCCTGGGTTCATCCAGGTATTTTTCGATGAAAACGGTTGGATCACCAAATGCAGATCTTGCAACAGATTGGATGGAAACGATAGCATTGGCAAATTCTTCTCTGGAATGCACAATCTTCATACCTATGCCGCCGCCACCAGCAGATGCCTTTATAATTACCGGATAGCCGATGTCTTCTGCGACCTCGGCCGCTTCATCCACATCCGAGATGGCATTTTCAGTGCCCGGAACCACAGGGACACCTGCCTTGCTCATGGTCTTACGGGCCTCGATCTTACTACCCATTTTCTTGATGACATTTCCGGGAGGACCTATGAAGACCACTCCGGCCTTTTCACATTCGGATGCAAATACATGGTTCTCAGAGAGAAAACCATATCCCGGATGGATAGCTTCAGAACCTGTCTTCTCAGCCACATCAAGTATTTTTTCCATATTGAGATAACTCTGACTGGAAGGAGCAGGACCTATAAGATATGCTTCATCAGCGTACTTTGCAAAGAGGGCATTCTTATCAGCTTCGGAATATACGGCAACTGTCCTTACGCCCAGTTCCCTGCAGGCACGCATGGCCCTGATGGCTATTTCACCTCTGTTCGCAATGAGCACTTTGTTGAACATGAGATCTACCTCATTCGATCGCCATCAATACATCCCCGGAGGAAACTGAATCGCCTTCCCCGAAGAAGATCTCCTTTACGGTCCCACTGTGTGGAGCATGGATCGCATTTTCCATTTTCATGGCCTCTATGACACATATAGTGTCACCTTCCTCTACAGAGTCACCTACACTTACCTTGAGAGAAAGTACCATACCCTGCATATGACTTGTCACGGCTCCTCTTACAGATTCTGCTGAAGGTTTCTCGGATCCTTCCGTCACCTTGAAGGAACCATCCACCGGATGGACCTTTACATTGAACACATCCCCATCCACTTCTACCTTGAACTCGGTGGGTATTCCCTGTGAACTTGAAACTGCGCATGGATGCATTTCTGTCACGATGGGAGTGAGTTCCTCTTCCTTTGATTCGCCCCTCAGGAAAGCCGGTGCTATTGCAGGATATAGGATATAAGTAAGGATATCTTCTTCCTTCTTGACAAGTCCCAGCTTTTCAGCCTGAGCTTTCATCTTCTCATATTCAGGCTCAAGCAGATCAGCAGGGCGGCAGGTGATAGGTTCTTCGTCCTGTATGAGTTTGACCAATATGTCCTCATCTATCTTATGAGGCGGCCTGCCATACAGTCCGCGGGCATAGTCCTTAACTTCCTTTGGGATCACCTTATAACGTTCACCCATGAGCACGTTAAGCACTGCCTGAGTACCCACGATCTGGCTGGTGGGGGTCACAAGCGGAGGATAGCCCAGTTCTGCACGGACCCGGGGCATTTCCTTGAGCACATCCTTGTACTTGTCCAGAGCATTCTGCTCCTTTAACTGGGATACAAGGTTGGAGAGCATGCCACCCGGTATCTGATATACCAGCACATTGGTATCAATCTGCTCTGAAATTGGGCTAAGAACACACCTCAACTCGTCTTTTATTTTCTTGAAATACTCTGCAACCTCTGTAATGAGCTCAATGTCCAGACCAGTGGCACGCTCTGTTTCTTCCAGGGCAGCCACTATGGATTCAGTGGAGATCGGAAGAGCGTCGTGTAGGGAAAGAGTGTAGATCTCGGTGG
>CALBTS010000781.1 GCA_937968035.1 uncultured Methanomethylovorans sp. | reverse complement strand
GTCTTCGTATATATACCTTGCGAAACAAGGCACGAACACAACAAAACGGACATTACGGCCGAATTCACCACCATACTCGAGATTATAATTATACGCTTTGAACGTATATATACTTTCTTATTGACTCGTATTCTGTAAATGATTACAGAAAAGAATCAATGTCGCGAGAACAACTAGATCCCCGCGAGGGAGCATACAAAGAACGTAATTGTATATAAAGATATCATGCCCATAAAATAAGATATGTTTTTAATCCTCCTAAGGATAACATGATTGACCAGAAAACAAACCTAACGCCATATGTTCGCAAACTTTAACAATACGCAATGTATAGCAAATACACTTATTCTAAGCAACCATATCAATATCAGAGTAAAAAAGAAATTCAAAGAGGAATCAAACTGTCACCTAATAACAGCGATTTCGAAAACCCGGAAAGCAGCATAACCAGAGTGCGTACACCCCGAAAGGACCAAGGAGAGGTATTGGCCATAGTAGAGAACATGCTTGGTGCTAATCGGGTGAAACTCAGATGTATGGATGGTGTTGTAAGAATGGGGAGGATCCCAGGCTCTATGAAGAAAAAAACATGGATAAGAGAAGGAGACATCGTCATAGCCGTACCTTGGGATTTTCAGGACACAAAAGCAGATGTGATATGGAAATACACTCGTCCGCAGGTTAACTGGCTTGAGCGCAAAGGATTTTTAAAGAGCCGATGAAAATATGAAGAAAGCAATAGAGGACAAAATCAAAACCATGGATACGCTAGTTGATAGCGGAAGGATCAAACAAAAAGATAGCGAAAAGATCAAAGTCACAGAAAATGTTTTTGATGAAGCGACATTAAAAGCACTATACACCCTATCCAGCAAAGGCATAATAGAAGCTTTAGGGGGCTCCATAAGCACAGGCAAAGAAGCAAATGTATTTTTAGCAGATGGCAAAGACCATAGCCTTGCAATAAAAATATACCGCATCAATAGCAGTACTTTCAACTCAATGGAAGATTATATAATGGGAGACCCTCGCTTCAGAGATGTAAGGCATACAAAAAAGGATATCGTTTTTGCCTGGACAAAAAAAGAATACCGTAATCTACTAAGGGCCAGCGAAGTTGGAATAAAGGTCCCAAAGCCAGTCATAACTGAAAGGAATATACTTGTGATGGAATTTGCCGGAAAAGATGAAAAGCCATACCCCCTTTTAAAAGATGTGCGACTGGAAGAAACAACTGCCAAAAAAGTATTTGATATGCTCATTGACTACATCAAAAGGCTCTATATGGATGCAGAACTTATACACGCAGACCTTAGTGAATATAATGTACTGATTGAAACAGAATTAATGGAGCCAATATTGATAGACATGGGGCAATCAGTTACGCTTGAACATCCAAGGGCAGACCAGTTTCTGCATAGGGACATTCAGAACATTGTCCGCTATTTTAAGAAATATAGCATCATATCAAATGAAAATGACATTTATACATTCGTGACAAAAGAAAAGAAGGAGCATGATCATGACTCACATCAAAGTACCACATGACAGAATAGGAGCGATAATAGGTCCAAAAGGCCAGGTCAAAAACCTTATTGAACAGTTATCAACAGCTACCATTGAAATAGACAGTGAAAACGGCACTGTGGAGGTTATACCTGGAGAGGACCCTATCCAGTCCTTGAGAGCACTTGATGTGATCCATGCTATAGCCAGAGGATTTAATCCGGAAAAGGCTATGGCATTGATGGATGACGAAATGATGATGCTTGAGACCATTGATCTGTCAAACTCTGCTGGTACGCCCCAAGAGATGATACGCCTTAAAGGTCGAATCATTGGAAAAGCTGGCAAGACCAGAGAAATCATGGAAAGTATGATAGGAGTGAAGATTTCCGTCTATGGTAAAACCGTAAGCATCCTAGGCACTCCAGAGCAGAATCAAATAATAAGAACTGCCATTGAAATGTTGATAGGTGGTGCTACACATGGACAAGTATATGGTTTACTTGAAAAGAAAAAACAAATGCTGATAAGATCCCAGCTATAGATACCTACAAATACATTGTGCGAGGGCAGATATGAGAGGGTATGTTAATAGTTCTGAAATAAAACAGATTGTAGTGTTCGGGCTGATCATACTTCCAATGGCTGTTCTCTTTTATGAGAACAAGTTGAACATAGGACACATAACTTCTGTTCCTCTTTTTCTAATGCTTCTCTTAATGCTTATAACGAGGAATATCGAAATACCTATAGCTAGCATACGTACAAGAAAACCTGAACTTCTTTCTCAGCATGCGTTCATGCTGGAAAAGATATACAGTGTACCTGTATCAGAAGAACTCATAACCCCAAAAGAAAGAGTCTTCGACACAAAATTAACTATAAACTTTGGGGGAGCGGTAATACCTCTTCTGGCAATTATCTTTCTCCTAGCAACAGGACCTATCACAACATCTTTGGAGATAGCCCTGATAATCACAGTTATAGCCTTTCTTGCATCAGAGATAATTGATGGGGTTGGAATAGAAGTACCTGACTACATTGGACTTGTATCGTTGCCTCTAACCTTTCTTCTTTCTACGGATAGTGCAGAAAGCGTGATATTTATTTCAAGTACAACAGGAATAATTGCAGGGTGTGTGGCATCCTTACTTACTTTAGATCGAGAAAAAAATGGAAGTGCCTATATAAGCATAGGCGGCGTGGGAAGCTTCAGGGCAATATATATAATGGCATTGATCGCAAGCCTCCTGTCATACTATACCTAAATCCCTTTCTGTACGACGCTGATCCATTTTGTCCTGCAGGATCTTTTGAGGGAGATTCAATGCACGATATTTAGCAATACCCGTAGCTGTGAACCTGAAGGGCTGAGGAGTATGATCTATACGAGTAGCCCTCATTTTCTGTATTGCCATGACAGGCATTGGAGTAGTATCAATATCATTTGTCTGGATAAAATCAAGGAAAACAATGCCATCACCCAGGAAATCGTAATCATCGAACTGCTTTTTCTCAATACCATGATTTTTTTCAGTGACTAGCAATGAAGTTATCTTATCCTTTTTAAGTAACCTGTGCAAAGCACGCCATGAAGTGGACCGCCTGAACTCATCAGGAGCTGTAAATACGTTCAGAGAATCAAACACAACCCTATCAGGTTTGTGAGATTCTATGATCTCGATCATCTCTTCAGAAGTGAGCATAGATATACCGAAGACTTCCAAATAACCATCATCAATATATTTACCTATATCCCAACCAAATCTCATGAAATGTTGAACTAGCTGCTGAGCCCTTTCTTCAAATGAAAAGAAAATACATCTCTCACCATTCTTTGCGCCTTCCATCAGGAACTGCATGCAGAAAGTTGTCTTGCCTGTTCCTGGAGGGCCTGTCACTACAATTGAAAAACCCTTTGGGAAACCCCCTTCCAAGAATTCGTCCAGCCCTGGCACTCCAGTAGGTACCCTTTTGAGTAATCTATCAATATTCTGTGTATCAAGTTTAGCTTTGAATCGACTATTATCCAGATTAAGTAAAGCTTTCTCTAAGACTACATTTTTGGCACCCAGGTCCTTCTCATATCTTTCAAGGACCTTGATGGCATCGCCGCTTAGAGTAGTATGAATAGCGAATTTGGATTTCATCACAACACCATGAACATAATATAGTATTATATATTTAAAAGGTTATGGTTCTGTGGACATAAATTTCTCAAAAATGTCCATCAATGTTCATGACCTTCCCCTGTCCCGGCAAGAAATTACCTCTTCCATAGGAAGCCGCTATCTCCCCGTCCCATATAATATCACCCCTTGATATCGTAATCTCGGGGAAGATAGCCTCAATCCCTTCAAAAGGAGTCCAGCCTACCTTTCCATGCAAATGATCACCTTTTATAGAAGTAACCTTTTTTGTGTCCACAATAATAAGGTCAGCATCAAAACCTGCTTCTAACCTGCCTTTAGAATGCCTGTCCAGACCAAATATCCGGGCTGGACCAGCACTTGTGGCATCTATCATGCGTCCCAGAGGAAGAAGATTCTTCTTAACTGCCATTAGCATCAGAGGCATTAGGGTTTCCACCCCTGGAACCCCCGATGGGGCCGTCTTAATATCTACGTCTTTTTCGCTTTCACAGTGAGGAGCATGATCTGAAGCAACAATATCCACAGTGCCATCATTCAATGAGTTCAGAAGGAACTTGACACTTCTTCTGTCCCTAAGAGGAGGGTTCATTTTACCATAACAGCCCAGTCTTTCCCAATCCCGGGTAGAAAGGAAAAGATGATGAGGCGTAACCTCACATGTGATAGGTGATAGACCTTTTTGCCGTGCAATATACCGATCTCTGCCTAGCACACCTACTGACTCAAAAGCACTAACATGACAGATATGACCTCTTGTGCCAGTGTTCCGAAGGATTCCCACTACTTTTTGCACTGCTGTAGCCTCGCATATATTAGGCCTTGCCTTTGAATGTGAAGAAGGCGACATGTCATTTTTTAATAATGCTTCACATTCCAGACGGATGCTATCGTCTTCTGCATGGATGACAGCAAGTGCTCCCAGCTCATTCAATATTTTCAAGGCACCTTCAAGCGTTATCTCATCAATATTGAGGCCCCCGGTGGATTCGGCCATAAAGATCTCACCAAATGCTGTAACTCCTTCCTCCCATAACTCATTCAGTTTTTCAAGATTATTTGTAACTCCTCCGTGAATACCAAAATCTACAATGGATTTACGGGAAGCAAGCTTAAGTTTTTCTTCAAAGGACTTTTTATCAACTGTAGGAGGGAGAGTGTTAGGGTGATCTATCACCGTTGTGATACCACCAGCAGCAGCTGCACACGAACCGGTATACCAGTCCTCTTTTTGAGTAAGCCCCGGCTCTCTGAAATGCACATGGACATCAATTCCCGCTGGCAGAACCAGAGAACCCTGTGCATCAATTACCTCACCAGCTATTACATCCGCCTCTTTTGCTATCCTGCTGATCTTTCCTTCATCTATTACTATTTCTGCAGGCTGAAGATAATTGCCATAGAATATCTTGGCATTCTTTATGAGTAGATCTGGCATACTTACCAGTATTTCAATAACCCTATTTCCCACTTTTGTTACTCATCAGGAATTGTTCGCTTGAACACTAAATTGACCGTCCTGAAAATTAAAACGAATATAGAACATTAGAATCACGGAAACTATATAGAGATTATATTAGACATAGAACTCAATAGAAAGTATAGAGCAATATATTGTATTTACAGAATACTTATCTACACATATAGTGTGTTCAAATTGGAAAATCCAAACAAAGAGGAGAAGAATCATGTTCAAAAGAACAAAACTTTACAAAACATTTATCCTCATAACTGTGTTCCTTGTTGTAGGGTTCACGTTTGCAGGAATTGGCTGTGTGGATAAGAGCACAGAAGAAGCCGGTGACGCAGAAGAAACATCAAATGTTTCGGAAGGAACAGGTGTCAAACAGAGCATTATTGTAAAAGGCTCTGATACAGTACTCCCCTTATCCCAGGCAGAAGCTGAAGAGTTTATGCTCAAGAATGCTGACAAAAGTATAACAGTAATTGGTGGAGGCTCAGGAGTAGGAATAGCTGCTCTTATCGATGGTGAAGTGGAAATTGCCATGGCTTCAAGATCAATGAAAGACTCAGAGATAGAAGAAGCAAAACAAAATGGTATCAATCCACTCGAAACCACAATTGCATGGGATGGTATCGCTGTTGTTGTAAACCCCGAGAACCCTGTAAGTCAATTGACCTTCACCCAGCTAAAAGCCATTTACGATGGGAATATAAGTAACTGGAAAGATGTTGGTGGCGAGGACCGAAAAATTACCGTCATCAGTCGAGACAGTAGTTCAGGTACATACGAATACTTCAAGGAAGAGATCCTTGTAGGAAGCGAATACCGTCAGGACGCACTTGTCCAACCTGCAACCGGAGCCATTGTCCAGGAAATTGCCCAGAACAAAGGGGCTATCGGATACATTGGGTATGCATACGTAGACAACAGTGTAAAGGCTCTTGCACTTGATGGAGGAGATGGAATATTCGTACCCGCAACCCAAGAAAAGATCCTTAGTGGAGAATACCCATTGGCAAGGAAGTTATTTTACTATACTAACGGCGAACCTCAGGAACTTACAAAAGAATTCATCGATTATGTGATGAGTGCCGAAGGCCAGTCAATAGTTTCTGAGGTAGGATACTTCCCTGCTGTCCAATAAGATCAAGAAAAAGGATCCGAAATGAAAAAAGGATTATACAGAGAAAAAGTGATCGAATCCCTGCTATATCTCTCAGGAGTAACAGCAGTGGTCATCCTTTTTCTCATTTGTATCTTTTTATTTAAAGATGGGCTTGCTCTGTTCCAGAAATACCCATTAATAGAATTCCTTACAGGTACTAGGTGGTACCCTACATCCCAACCACATCAGTTCGGATTGCTGCCTTTACTATTCGGATCAATGATAGTTACATTTGGAGCTATCGTTTTGTCAGTACCTCTCGGAATTGCAGTGGCTATATACATTTCAGAACTTGCAGGGGTAAAAGAAGCAGACATACTTAAACCTCTCATAGAGATCCTTGCCGGGATTCCTTCAGTTGTTTATGGATTCTTTGGTCTTGTAGTCCTTGTTCCTCTGCTTCAGAATACTTTAGATCTCCCGACCGGACAAAATGCACTTGCTGGTTCTATAATGTTAGGAATAATGGCATTACCCACGATCATATCCATTTCTGAAGACGCGATCAGCTCGGTACCCCGCGCTATAAAAGAAGGATCTCTTGCCCTTGGTTCTACAGAATGGCAAACCATTTACAAAGTAACCGTTCCTGCTGCCCTGTCAGGAATATCTGCTGCTGTGATGCTGGGCATCGGGAGAGCCATAGGAGAAACAATGACAGTGATGATGGTCACAGGGAACACTGCAGTAATACCCGGTTTCCCGGATGGGCTTTTTGCTCCTGTGAGGACCATGACTGCCACCATTGCATTGGAAATGGGAGAAGTACCACAAGGCAGTGAACACTTCTATGCGCTCTTTGCCATAGGTTCTATTTTGTTTATAACCACTTTTATCACCAATATTATTGCAGAATACATAAAACGAAAATATAGATTCAACCTGGGGGCAGGACAATGACAAGCAAAGCGAAACGTGATCAAAAGATAGCTTTTTCCTTTCTCAGACTTGGAACTGCCCTGGTAGTATCTTTAGTTGTAATATTACTTCTGCAAATAACCCTAAAAGGATATAGTGTCCTTAGCATCGATTTCCTCACAGAGATGCCCAGGAACAGAATGACAGAAGGCGGGATATACCCTGCTATACTGGGAACTGTATATCTGATAATTGGATCGATGGGCGTAGCTTTGCCTTTAGGGATACTATCTGCCATATACCTCAATGAATATGCGCAACCGGGAAGAACCAAATGGATCATAGAAATGGCTATCATCAACCTTGCAGGAACACCATCCGTTGTGTTTGGCCTTTTCGGACTTGCGATGTTTGTGAAGTACCTGGGATATGGAGCCTCATTGATCGCTTCAGCGCTGACCCTTGCACTAATGGCTCTGCCGATCATAATCAGAGCAAGCCAGGAAGCACTAATAACTGTACCCGAAGAATACCGCTATGCTTCACTGGCACTTGGAGTCACTAAATGGCAGACTATCAGACAGGTCGTACTACCTCCTGCCATTCCAGGGATGATAACAGGCACTATCCTTGCAGTGGGTAGAGTTGCAGGAGAAACAGCACCTATATTGTTAACAGGGGCTGCGTATTTTCTTCCAAGGCTTCCTGATTCAATATATTCCCAATTCATGGCACTTCCTTATCATTTATATGTAATTGCCACCGCTGGTACTAATATCGCTCAAACAAGGCCTATACAATATGGTACTGCACTGGTACTGCTGGCCATAGTCCTCAGTTTCAACATGATAGCTGTCATGATACGGAGACATTATCGAAGAAAACTCAGAAATTAATAAAGAGGTAAGCAGATGTCAGAACCTAATAACGGAAACCAGACCGAGATAGAAGTAAGAGGGCTTAATCTATGGTATGGTGAGAACCATGCACTTCACGATATTTCTATTGATATACCTAAGAACAGTGTTACAGCCCTTATAGGGCCTTCAGGGTGTGGGAAATCTACATTTTTAAGGTGTCTTAACAGAATGAACGATCTTGTAAAGAATTGCCGGATACAAGGCAGCGTAAAAATAGATAACAAGGACATTTACTCCAAGGATATCGATGTCGTGGATCTTAGAAAAAGAGTAGGCATGGTGTTCCAGAAACCAAACCCGTTCCCAATGTCCATCCATGACAACATCGCGTACGGACCTAAAATACACGGTGTTGCTAAAAAAGACATCGATAGTGTGGTGGAAGATGCCCTAAGATCTGGAGCTCTGTGGGAGGAAGTTGCCGAAAGATTGACAACATCTGCCCTTGATCTTAGCGGAGGACAACAACAAAGACTATGTATTGCAAGAACCCTGGCTGTTAGGCCTGAAGTAATATTATTTGATGAACCTTGCAGTGCCCTTGATCCAATATCCACCTCCAAGATAGAAGAGCTTATAATGGAGCTCAAAAAGAAATATACCATAGTTATAGTCACACATAACATGCAACAGGCTGCAAGGATATCAGATTATACTGCTTTCTTCCTCACGGGAGATATCATAGAATATGACAAAACTGAGCAGATATTTGAGAATCCGAAGATGAAACCGACAGAAGATTACATCACTGGAAGGTTCGGGTGAATACATGTCAAGAGAAAAATACCAGAGAAACCTAGAGATTTTGAAAGCTAATACAATAGAAATGGCTGTAACCTCACTGGACATGGTAAAAAACGCTACTTTATCTCTCAAAAAACTGGACAAGGCACTTGCCGAGGAAACTATTTCAATGGACGATATCGTAGACGAGCATGAGATGATGATAGATAAGTGCGTATCAAATCTTATAACTCTTCAGCAACCCATGGCTGGAGATATGAGACTTATAACTTCATGCCTTACAATGGCTATTGATCTGGAGAGATTAAGTGACCTTGCCAGTAACATTGCATGGGTGACTTTAGAGGTGGAAGGAGAAATTGCCGATATAGAGCCACTGCTGTCAAGAATATTCGCTATGGGAAGTATAGCAGAGAAGATGCTGGAGGACACGATTGTAGCTTTTCAGAATTCAGATGCCGAACTTGCCAAGAGAATTACAGAAGAGGATGACAAATTAGACAAACTTTTCTTTGAAAATGAGAAACAATACATAGAGATAATGAACAAGAACAACACCATTATCAGTGATGCTTCACACCTGTTGTTTGTCCTGAGATACATGGAACGTATCGGCGACCATGTATGCAATTTATGCCAAAGTATAGTATATCTGGTGACAGCGGAAAGAGTAAGGCTTAACTGATCAGAAATCGAAGAGAGAACTTTGGGAACCGCTGTTCGGTGATTGTCCCTCTTGATCTGGTTTCCTTGAAACCGAGCTCTTGATCTTTTTTTCAGAGGGACCGGCTGTAAAATCTGACAGGCCTGTCTGTTTCGAATCATAGTCAAGGTTTGCAAGGTCTACACCGAATACCCCTAGGATCCTCTCCACCGGCGGAAGGATCTGTTTCTTGATATAATAGTCAACATCAAGAGGTACATTATTCTCGCGGACATATTCCGGGTCTTCTGCACGGTTCACGAATAGATCTTTACCTGCAGTGATGACAAAAGGTATGCGTTCACCCACAGGTGGAAGAGAGCCGGTTCTCTGTTCCATCTTCTCAGCAACGGTAATATGGGGCTGTTTGTTCTTATAATGTTCACGCCTTTTTGAGTACATGCGCGTCATGATCAGATCATCTATGATATCCTTGTCCTTTGTGACATCAAGGTTACGTATAGAATCTACTACTTTCCTCACATGCCGCACTGCTGCCTCTACTTCACCTTCCTTAAGAACTAGTTCAAGTACTCTGTTCAGGGTCTTGGATGTAAGTTCACACCAGTCTCTACGGACTGTTTCCATGCCTTTGACCTTTATACCATCTTTCCATCCATCACCAGACCGCTCAAATACCCAGATAGCATACCTTTTCTTTGCTATGAAAAGAGCACGTTTTGCGATGGACTCGAACTCCAGTTCCATTGGATCGGGCAGAGAGGCCGAAACTATACCAGATATCTTCTTACCTACAAGCTCTGCATCTTCAAGTGATATCTCACTTTTTCCTGTGCATTGCACAAAGACACTATCAGTATCTCCATACACCACGGAGAGGAAAACATCCTTGTTCAAAGGATCGGGTGCTATCTCACTTTGTAGATAGGAATTACCATCCTTGAGGTATATGGTACGTATGGTACCCTCTATAAGTGAACGTGTGGTGATAATATTCTCCCTTCCAAAACTCGTGACGGCGTTTGCAAGGGTAAGACTGTACAGACGTGCACGTGTATAGCCTGCATAGCCATAAAAGCTATTCAGCAATATTTTCAGAGCAAACTGGGTGGCATCGAGAGCCCTGTATTCATCCTCATTGGATATACCTTTCATGCGCTTCTTGGTCTCTATCCTTCGGTTGAGCAGATTTTCCAGGATAGTGGGCATGATCCCTTTTGAAACATCTGCTGTTACAAATCTCCCACCAGATGGTGGAGTAATGGTCTCGCCTTCCTCAGGAATATCTTTCTCAACAACCGTTGTATAGCAAAGATTGTGAGCCATCATTATAGTGGGGTAGAGGGACTTGTAGTCGAGTATCACTACGTTCTCAAGAAGGCCTTTTTTAGGCTCCAGCACTGCACCTCCTTTCAAACCCTCGCTGTTCTTGTTCCTGGCATAGACAAGATTATCATCGGGTTTGGGAGGTATCACACGATCCCTAATGCGGCATTCACGCAGCAGAAGGTTCTCTACCATAGATGTCTGGCCTCCATCAATGACTTCCTGTAAGAGGGAACCACTTACCCTGGAAATGGCTATGTACCTGTCAAGTAACTGGAGTTTCATGACCAGCTCCATGGCAAGTTCGGAGTCGCGCCTTGCATAATCTATGAACTTGAGAAGTTTTTCGCCTTCATCATTCCAGTGATCTTCCATTTCTGAGGGTGCCACGTCAAGCTTTTCCCGGTCCAGCAGTTCTTTGGCTACATTGCGTAAGGTGTACCTCTTTAAACTGAACTGGCTGCGGATGAGAGGGAGGACATCGACCACAACCCTCCCGGTCAGTGAGATCAGGGTCATTGTTCCTATCTTCCGGTAGCTCATTGGCCTCCCGTCGCGCCCTGAGCCAGAGTCTATAGTAACGCCAGAGTCTGCAAGGAACTTGATCCGATCACTAATGTAAGGAATGTCGAAATCGTTGATGTTGTAACCAATTAGTATATCGGGGTCATAGTCCCTTAAAATCTCAAAGAACCGCTTGAACATGGACTCTTCGTTTTGTAGCGACTCTACATCAGGACCCGCGCCTGAGACAGGCTTTGCCACAAGCACTATAGTATTATACCCGTTGTAGGCTGGGGCAAATGTGAGACTGATCATGATCACAGGAGATTCGTCCGGAGAAGGCATGGAGCCGCCTATTGGCAGGCATTCGATATCAAAGGAAAGGAACTTAAGAGGAGCATTAGGGAGCTTATCCACTTCGACGGGCTGCCTGTCCGAGCAGACGGTGTCACAATAGATCTTACCGCCTGGATGGGCTTCCTGCGAGGGGGAAACTGATACCCAGCCCATGCCATGCAGTCCCCTGTCTATCAAAAAGCGGTTCCTGAACAGTATGTCGGTCTCGTATACCTCTATTACTCCGGGGATCTGGAGTATGTCGTCGCGGATCTCAGGAACATGCCTTGGCTCATAGGTCGTGACCTGTATCATGGGCTTTTTGGACTTCTGATATCCCACTGGCTCAAACCGCTGGACAATCTCGACATTCTTGACCACGTCAAAACGTTCCTTTATGAGCTTGCAGATCAGGTCAAGCTCACCGGAAGCATTCACATAAAAATATGGTTCAAATCCCGGCACATAACAGCAGGCACTCTTACCGTCCTCAGCTCTGCCGAAGAGGCGCACAACAGGAACAGTACCTTCGGTTACATAATCCGCATCCAGGATCTGAAAGTTCATGAGGCTATGTACCTGCTGACAGCATATATGTTTTGCGCGATGACGGAGGAAGAGATTTGAGAAAAAATGGAAGAAAGAGTTGAAATAACTTGCAGAATACAACAAAAATGTGCTTACGAAAATAATGAATTGAATTAAAAATTAGTGCCCGGAGCGTGACTCGAACACGCGACCTCCAGATATCTCAGGAGATATGGACGCACTCGTTAATTTTCCCTATGAGTCTGGCGCCCCAACCGACTAGGCTATCCGGGCATAGCGTAGCATCTAGAAGGGTATTTTCATATTAAAGCGTATCGATTGGAATCGCATATAAAAAAAAGAAAGTTTAGATGACGTTATCAGTACCCTATTGCCTTTGAAAAATCAAGCCCTACAGCAGGATCCGCAGAGTTCCCTTCAATGATGAAGACAAAGTTTTCGTTGTTCCAGAAATACTTATACCTGGGAACCTGTTTGCCCCCTACAGTAGAATAACTTAGAGCCCTTGTAGCTTCATGTCCATTGAGTTCAACCAGCTGAAACGTTTCATTGTTCTTGAGCACTTTGAAAGTTGACTTATAATTAGTAATGAAAGATTCCGCAGATGCCACATCTGAGAACTTCATTGCTGTGACATAGTAATCCAGAGTTGTACTCTTGTAGATACCCTCGGAAGCCTCTACGACATTCTCTGCTTTAGCGTAGTCTTTGTTCACACCATCTGAAGTTAATGATTTACTTCCAAGGAATTCAAACCCTGATGGGATATTTTTAAGTGCTACAATTTCTGAAATATTTTCTACAGGGACAGCCGGCCCATCAGAGGAATCATTGTTACCATCGTTCCCTTTGAATACGCAGCCGGAGAAACCCATGAACAATACTACAAATATCAACACTAAACTAAATTGCTTCTTCATGGTATTACCTCGGATGTAAATACTCCGCTAATAAGAACTTCATTAATTATTAAATCGATCTTCGACCAAAGAAGATGATAGATATCAATAAATCAATTTTTTAAAAAAAAAGAGATAAGAAGGGTTTAATCCCTTCTCATTTTAGCTTACTTAGTTCCTTCTGACAAGGTATGCAACTGCCAGGAGACCGGCAACTGCGAAGATTGCCTCAAATCCTGGAGTGTCTGGAGTCTCAGTCTCGTTGGTTGGAGTCTCTTCGACTGGAGTCTCTTCGCCTGGTGTGACTGGTGTCTCTTCACCTGGTGTGACTGGAGTCTCTTCGCCTGGTGTGACTGGAGTCTCTTCGCCTGGTGTGACTGGCTCGGTTGGCTCAGTTACATT
>CALBTS010000780.1 GCA_937968035.1 uncultured Methanomethylovorans sp. | reverse complement strand
ACGCGCCACCGCGACTCTGCGCCAACTGCACATACCGCCGAACGTTAGCCTTAATATTTTAATTACCAGATGAAAAGGATAATTCTATTATTGACAACAATTCTTATCGGGGAGATCTCACATTGTCAAATTAGAGATGATAGATTAATCTGTGACCCTTACCCAACAATAATTAATAAGATAATCCCTAAGATTGTTAATGACCAGGTCGTTGACTCTACATATACTATCAGGGTTCTTAAGTGCGTCAAAAGCTCACCATTAGGGCTTAAGCTTGAGGCAGGTTATTCACGCTATTTTTATAGCAAAAAGACTGCTGATTGGCTAGGACAACATGGAGGTCCAAATTTTGGATTAACTTTCATTTTTGAAAATGCTAATGTCGGCGTAAAATTTAAACCTTGGACCCTGGATACCAAAAACTCATTGGATATCAATGGGTATGTTCTGCCAATTATGACAAAATTAAATCCAATTAAAATTGATTATTTTCTGAGCTACAATTTTAATCTTCAAAGGAATATCACATTTGAACCTTCAATTGGATATACAAGATCAATATTTGTAATAATGAACGAAGAGAGCGCAGGGTCTTCATTCAGCATACCAAAAACAGGAGGCTTAGTACTGGGAATATCATCAAGCAAGTATTTTACTCTTAACTACAATGAATTTCTATCAATATTCGGTAATGTTGAATATGCTTTTGTGGATTATACAAAAGTGAGTTCTGATTTAGGGTATGGTTATTTTGATTTTACTATAGGCTTAGCATTCAAAGGATACTTCAAAAAACTTGTTCTTAAAAGAATTTAAAAATACTAAGGCTAACAGGTCGGTATATGCAATTGCCACTCCGTACCGCGAGAACTTTCTGGCTAAAGAGGAACGCTTAGTGGTCGGCGGTACGGCCCGCCCCGGCTCCCGCCGGGGACCCCCACTGGTGTCACGGTTTTTGCCAACGCGAGAATAAACAAAACAACATCATAACCCTGCATCGCACCACGAGTGCAAAAACGCGCGCCACCGCGAAGCTGTGGCAACCTGCACATACCGCCGAACGTTATGCGCAACCCATTGTATTTCTGAATTTTATTTCCACAGCAAACAATTGTCTATAAATAATGGAAGTACAACCAAATAATCACTTCTATTTCATTTTCGATAATAATCCAATTGCTGGATCAATTACCGAAGCAAGCATAATTCTCACTAGGTACTACTTAAATTCAATAAAACAGAGCGATTGTAAATGGAAAAAAGATTTAAAGGCATATACTATCAATTGGATAAATTACTCCGGAGAACAAATGACTTCCAAACCAATCAGCTATTTGATATTTGCACAACAGTTAAGAGAACTCGGTGAATTCGTGCCCCAATCCTTTAACTTACCCAAAATTGAGTGCTTTTGGTTAGATAGACTTATTGATTTAAAAATTGATTTCCATATGCGGGATCCTCATAAAAATGAGGCCTTAACTATGGTTGACGGAACACCACAGAAATTGTTTGGTCCTCATTATCCCATAAAGCCTAAACTTGATAGAGAAGGTCGACTTTTTACTACATTACAACCGCTTCTAATTACCAGAGATCGGAAGAGCACACGTCTGAACTCCAGTCACCGAATACGATCT
>CALBTS010000779.1 GCA_937968035.1 uncultured Methanomethylovorans sp. | reverse complement strand
ACCACCGAGATCTACACTCTTTCCCTACACGACGCTCTTCCGATCTTGTTTTGACACTTCGAATTCATCAATTTTGTCATGATTGATGACGACATTTTCTATTGATTCCCAGCTGATTGTGGATACTAGGTTTCTCCTATATTTGTAAGGCAAATTGTCTGATTTGTTTATCCAGATATCATATTTTGACAAAGGTTCAGTGTACCTTGGATCGTTATAAAATGGTTTTCCGAAAAATTCAACGGACTTACCGTAAACAGTCAATCTGAACAGAATAGTGTCGGTGAGATCTATCAGTTCAACTGCAACACTGTCTTTTGTGTTGAGAGCATATTGGATAATGCTCTTTGTATAATTATAGAAGGGTGGTCTTACAGGTCTGAAAGGGTGTCGTGCAACTTTAAAACTGTCAATGGTAATTGTTTTTTCATTCCAATCCATGAATATTTTTGCGTTGCCGTCATAAACCCAACTTGCTTTGTGTGTAGCATCTTGTTGCACTACCGTTAAAATTGAACCAATTGTCGTATCTGATGGATTAACGTATTCTTCAGTTTGTCTTGAATATGTTACGCACTTCAAAGTATCTCCAGGAATGCTCCCTGAGACAGTCGAGGAATATGTTGCAGATTCAATTTGTGATATACTATTTATTACTCTTTTCAGATAGCTATTGACATCACTTTCTACACGGCAACAATGTGTAAGAACTATCAATGAAAATAAGCTCAAAAGACTTAAGACATATTGAATTCTCTTTTTCATTATTTAGTTGTTTTGATTTGTATCTATCTTCTATGTTCTGTTTGTCTTGTCCTGAAATACGGCTACAGGTTTATACTGTTTTTAAGCACTCATTTTAAAGACATGGTCGGGGGTTTTGTATCCCAAAGATAAGTGAAGTCTCTTATTGTTATAGATCCTGATTGCATTATGACTTGCTTTGGCTGCAAGGTACAGGCTTGAGAAGCTTTGGTCGAGGTAGAATTCATCTTTCAAAATGCCATTAACTCTTTCAGCAATAGCATTTTCATAGCAATGGTTCTCTTCGGTCATACTGATCCGGATATTGTTACTTTTAAGAAGTTCTACATACTGGTTACTGCAGTATTGCAGGCCGCGATCGGAGTGGTGTATTAAGCCGGGAGCAGGGCGGGCATGCGCCAGGGCCATTTTGAGGGCCCTTATGCAGCCCGCCAGCTCGAGACTATCACTTATATCATAACCCACTATTTTACGCGAGAAAACGTCAGTAATGAGTGCCAGGTAACAATGTCCATGGGTGAGCCTGATGTAGGTAATGTCAGATACCCATACCTGGTTAGGTCTGGTGATCTCTAGATTCCTTATCAGGTTGCTGTATTTGTGGAACTTATGGTAGGAGTTAGTAGTTTTTACAAATGATCTTTTTCGCCTGACAAGTAGTTCATTATCACGTAGGATATCAAAGAATTTATCTCGGCCGAGCTTGATTCCTTTAGTCAGGAAGTCATCTTTGAAGTCCATGTGCATTTTCTTACCTCCTCCGCGGGGTTGTTCTTCACGGTATTTGTGGACCATTGAGATTACCTGTTCTGCAGTGTCCTGAGAGATTTGGTTCCTGCGGTGATACTTGTAGAAAGCATCACGTTTGATGCCCGCGGCTTCACATAGTTGTGATATGCTGAACCTGTGATCTATGTCCATTGCCAGAGCCTTATTCACAGCTTTATGTCGAGCTTTTTTTTTAATTCTGCGGCATCTTTATAGCCGAGATCTTTTGCAGCTATCTCGAGGTAAGCGTCAAGCATCAGGGTGTCTAAGTCTTTCTTTATCAGTAGTTCTTTGAGTTTGGCAATCTCTTTTTGAAGAGCCTTTACTTTTGAAAGTTCATCCATTGTTTGTACAGTTATCCTTTGGTTCATTAAATCATCCCGTTTATACTTTCTTACCCAGTCGTTTATGGTCGTATAACCGATGTCATATAAACGGCTAAGTTCTCTTTTCGTGTATTTTCCTTCGGATAACTCCGCTAAGAGTTTGAGTTTGAAGCTTTCACTGAATTGTCTGATTGATTGTCGATTCTTTAACATATCTACGATTTTTATGTAGACATATTTCAGGACGACTCAAAGCTTGCACCTAACGTTCGGCGGTATGTGCAGTTGGCGCAGAGTCGCGGTGGCGCGT
>CALBTS010000778.1 GCA_937968035.1 uncultured Methanomethylovorans sp. | reverse complement strand
CTCTCACATACATCTGCGCTTTATGCCCGTAAAATGGGTCAACGATGCATTCATTATCGATATCTGCTACGCTGAAACTTTTGTATCGCCCTTTCACATCATATTCCCAGATGTTCACCGTGCAGACCCAGTTCGGAGGCAGCAGAGGGAGACCTGCGGGCACGCATCTCATGGCTGTTTCGAGTCTTTTTTCCACTTTTTCTGCGGCTTTACCGGTCAGTTTATCGGCTGAATCATCAAGCTTTGCCTGCAGTTCTTTATCGATGTTGGAGAAACATTCATCTATGACCTCGTGGCACACTTCTATAGCCGCACATACTCCGTCAGATACTCCCATCTGTATATCGGCTTCAAGGCGCAGCAGGGCAATGTCAGCTTCTCCGCTAGATGCAGTGCTGTTCATATCCATGTGAGACCTAAGCCTGCTTAAAAGTTCCAGTGCCAGCGTTTCATCCGAGGTCATAGCTACAAGCTGTTCATTAGTGAGGGAATCCAGGTACTGCTGAGTGATCATTTCTACCTGACCCGGACCTATGCATGCTGACAGCTCAGGGTCAGCAGCGACCTGTCTGCTGATCTGCTCAGGAATATCTATGCGAAGCTGACCAGCATAGGTGTTCACAAGCCGGGTCTGATTATCCTTCAGCCGGCGCATATCTGTGCTCACTCCTGCCTGTGTCAGGTTAATAGCTTCAGTTCCTATCTGCGTGATCACATCATTTACCTGTGAGCTCACTTCAAGGATACTACTGCTCATCTGCTGCGAAACAGCTGTTTTTACCGGATCGGTACATCCTTTCATGATATCTGCAACCTCTCCGCTCACATCCCCGGAAAAGACACATGTATTACGTACTGCCAGAGGATAAATCGTCTTGCCTGTTACCTCGTCTTCCCATACGAACTGCTCCTGCAGGTCAAAGCCCTCATCATGGTACAGGTAATCAGGGTACTGGTCCACCAGCAGGGTCATATTCTCGGTCCAGCTGTATTTACTATGCGGCCAGCCCACCACTTCCATAGTATCGATCACACCCATGTCCTGTGCCAGCGCATTTGTTGCCATGGACAGGGCAGGATTATTGAACAGCAGTTCAGAGGGTGAGAGACCGCCCAGCAGATCGGAAAGTGCAGATCCTGTCCTTTCCGAAAAAGCCTCGTTTACATACCCGTCTAAAGAATCTTTTACTTTTGCATTGCTGTCCACAAGCTTCCGCATGGTCTTCTCATAAGCCTCGTTCCTTACGATCATGCGGGCCGCATCACTGGAGGTTGTGAGATCATTTCCAGTGAAATGACCGTCAGCCTGTACATACATCTCTCTTTCATATTCCATTTCAAGAGCCATGTCCTCTGCAGCCTCATAAAAGAGATCTGCTGGATTGCGGCCCAGGTTATCACCCATCAGAGAGACTGTACGCGAAGGGCCGGTATCATCCATTGCACGAAGCATGGAGAGCAATTCCTCTGTCATAAGACCAGGAAGCCACATCGGCACATCACATGCAACGGTGTGCCGGGGCATATCAGTGCCATCTTTATAAGCACCATATTCTCTTTCTATCTGGCCGATATTCACATAAGCTTCCCTGTACTTATCGGCTGCATCGCTGCAGCAGGTATCTGTCAGTTGCACTCCGCCAACCGTTACTGTGGTATCGCTGAACTCATTTTCAATGGCCTGTTCATAGTCTGCAAGCCCATCATAGGTATTTGTCCTGAAGCATTTATGATAAACAATGGTAATGTTCTCGGTCTCAAGCTCTTTATGCGTTTGTTGTGTGTGATGATCATACGTGCCCAGCCTTTCGTCCTCATGCCTGCTGTCTATGATGCCCATGTGCGTGTATGCATAATCATAATCCAGCTCCCACTGAGAATAGATATCGAACTCCACAATGTACTCGATGTCCCAGTCAAAGGAGTGGGACTCACTATTGAGGAAACCTCCTTCACGTTCCATTTTAAGAAGGGTATCATTTCCTGCATACCTCATTACAGGCGTGACCTTAAGGTTCTCCAGAGAAGTGGACCGATGTTCAAGCCTCGCATTTGTGATCTGCCAGTTGGCAATGTCCAGGTCCGCGATGCTACCGGGTTTCATGATCTTTTCACTGTAACTGATCCTGCTTCGGTTCTCGAAAGAATACCCTTGTACAATAGCCCCTTCATGCCACAGCGATACAAGATATTCGGCATCCCATGTAAGGTGATAGAAAGAAAAGCTCTTTCTCAGACTTACCGCAGCAGGATCAAAGAACGTCTCAACCCGTACATCACGCACCTCAGGCCTGTCATTCACACCAGTCCTTGATATTTCCGGCATGACATCGGCACTGTAGATCGTGCGGGTCACATTGTGTATAAGATCAGGGTCTTCAGGACCCCATATACGGTCATTGAATATCCAGCCATTTTTTATAGCTGCCGTGTAGTTAGAAACTGCCATGGTCACAGAAGCATCGTCCTCTACACTCTGCAAGCTGGTACCCGCATCTTCCATCGAACTATCCATACTTTGTTCCATATCCATATTAAAAGAACCGTTCGTCGCAAATCCGGCATAGACCGTTGAGAGATCACCTTTCTGTGCATCGTAATCAGAAGTATCTCTTTTTATATCATTATACAAAGTTTTCCCATTGTAGTATCCTGTGTACATAAGGGACCAGGGATCCACAGCATCAAAAACACGTTTCTGGCCGTATACCGTGCCTGCATTCACGGAACCTGCAATTGAGGGACCTGTCAGGATGTTCAGTGGTCCTCCTGCGTAATGCTGCCAGGGGCCATAGGTAAAGGAACGCACATTTGATATCCCTAGTACAATATCCGGTGATACCCCAGTATTGAGTTCCCGTTCGTACTCTGCGGTTAGCTGTGCCAGCAACGGTTCCCTGGAATCCACAGGTGTAAAGATATCCATGCTGCCATTCGTCTTTATGCCTGTATCGAGATCAGTGAGCGTGTAGTTGAGGTGCTTTACCGTAAGAGTATAATGAATGACGTAATCCTCATGGTCCTGTGGTATGCTTCTCTTCAGGGTCCCGTTCACTTTACCGATAATTATCTGCTCAGGAGATATGTCCTCGTTCACATCCAGTACATATCTTCCTGTTCTGTGTACACCGTTCCTGTAGTTGTTCTCCATTAGCTCATTGAAACGTGCTGCAACAATATCCTTCATGGGATTTGTACCCACGTGGAACCAGTCAGTGGCCTGTACATCATTGCCAACCCTCAGGACAACGGCCCCAAAACCGTATGAAGCATCTGCTGGTATCTTCAGTTCCTGTACGAATGAAGAAGTCCCCCATAAGCTATGGGACTCGTTGTAGTTGAAGCTCATATTGAAACTGTCGCTCTCATCATATACCGTAAGCACCCTGTCCTTGTTGCTGATAAGAGAAAGCAAGGCTCCCAGGATATTAGAGGGAAGTGACACTTCCACCTGTAAGGTATCTCCCGGTTCCAGGTCTTTATTCAGAGGACGGACCTCATAACCTTCATTGCTCCGTGATCCCACGGAAACAGATTCCGGCTGTATGACAGGATGCTCACCCTGCCACTCTAAAGCCTCCATGCCTGCATAGTTAAGGCATCGCGATATATCCGCACATGCCATGTCAAGGATATCATGCCGCGGATCTGAAACATCACCAGAATATACAATCTCTGCAAGCTGATAGTCCATGCGTGCAAGATCTGCCGCTGTCAGCAATGAGAAAAGCAGGATGAATATACCTATCAATGCAAAAGGAACGTAGGCATCAGTATCAGTGATGAGTGCATTCGGTCCGTTTTTCCATTCCCTTGACATGGTGCTGTCCTGTATAACTTCTTTTCCACGTTAATTACAGTGTAATTATTTAAATATTGTGGTTTTGCACATTCCAGGTAAGTATCGCATCAGAGAAAAGGCTTAAACCCGAAAATAAGAGCATCAATATAAAGAGGAGCACTTGAATAGCACCCATACACAATTATATAACATGTGTTGTATTTTATCCACTATGATCATTGGTGTGCTTGGGCCCAGGGGGTCATATTCGGATAAAGCAGCCCACCTGTGGCTCACGAAAGAACACACTTGTTCCTCTCTGTCAAAAGATATATCCATTAAATATTGCGATGATATCATTGATACTTTTGATTCGATTGTGACCAATACCGCCGATATTGGAATCGTACCTGTGGAGAACTCCATCGAAGGCTCGGTGGGCGTTACCCTGGACCTGCTCATGGAACACGATATCCGGATCATCGGAGAGATCGTTGTGCCCATTGAACACTGTCTGCTGTCCAAAGGAAAACTAGAGGACATAAGGGTGATACTTTCCCATCCCCAGGCACTGGGACAGTGCAGGCAGTTCATCAAGAGTCAGTTTCCCCATGCGGAGATACGCACAACAGGCAGCACCTCCCATGCAGCCAAACTTGCCACTGAGTTCGAGGAAATGGCAGCCATCGCATCCAGGGAGTCAGCCACTATGTACGGACTGAACTTACTGCTCTGCAATATTCAGGACTGTAACAGCAATCATACACGTTTCATAGTATTCAGGAAAAAACATGAAGATGATGATCTTGCCTGGAAGACTCCAAAAGGAAGTGTAAAAGAACCCGATGACACCGCAAAGAGCGATCTTCCTTACAGAACATCTATCATAGTGTACCTTGACAGGGACAGGCCAGGAGCATTATATGACCTGCTGGGAGAATTCGCTATCCGAAAGGTCAATCTTACGCGTATAGAATCCAGGCCTTCAAAGCGCATCCTGGGAGATTATGTCTTTTACATAGACTTCGCAGGAAATATCAGCGATACTATTATAAAAGATGCTTTAAATAGCATTCTGCCGAAAGCAGGGATGATGAAAGTGCTTGGCTCCTATGAGATGATGTGAAATAACATAGGGGACATGGGTATACAGGACAAGTGCATTGCTATGAAGGTAGAAGACTTCATTAGGAACATAGATACAACTATTAAAAAATACAGGCGTTTATATAAACTGCTTGATATCATTTCCATAACATTCCTATCATATGCCATTTTGCTGATCACTAATATGGAAATGGTCTTTGGGATGTTTCCTGCACTTGAAGTCTATTCCACTGCATCGATAAGTGTTCTTGGTGCAAGTCTTTCATATCCTAGGATATTCTTGTTCTTTCTGTCGTTGGCCTTCGGACTTCTGCTGACTTTCATATTGCATATAAGGGATGACAAAAGAGATACAATAGACGTTGTTGAAGAAAAATACCCGGCGCTTAACGAGAGACTCAGTACTGCATACGATAATCGTGAAGTTGATAATATCATAGTTGCAGACCTCCGGGAAAATGTGATACGTGCATCCACAAATGTGGTTCCTGCCACATTCCTCAACAAGAAAAGAATGTATATTGGCCTCTTCTCTTTGCTTATCGCTATTTCTTTGCTTACTTATGTCAGCGTGAGCGAATATCGCATCTCTTCCACACCTGAGGATCTCAAAGATCTCTTAGATCCCTTGTTACCTGAAAACGAAG
>CALBTS010000777.1 GCA_937968035.1 uncultured Methanomethylovorans sp. | reverse complement strand
AATCAGAAGACCTTTTCTTTTGACTACGCCAGACACACTTTATGAAACACTATCGTTAACACATTATAATACAGTATATTAACTATTCAACCCAGGTTTAATGCCTGGGTTTTCTTATTCCTATTAACCAATAATCAATAAACAATGAAAACAAACGACAACAATATTGCAGAATTAAGATTGAAGTATTCAAGCAAGGTCAGTGCATCAGACAGGCCACAGGTACGCTGTTCTGCTGGTGCCCTGGAGTTATTCAGGGAGTCCTGGGATGAAGAAACCATTGAACTTTATGAAGAGTGTAAGCTGATGCTGTTGAACAGAGCCAACAAAGTCCTGGGTATTGCTCAGATATCACAGGGAGGTATTTCTGGTACTGTTACTGACGTCAGGATAATATTGCAGTATGCATTGAAAGCAAATGCATCAGGAATTATACTGTGCCATAATCACCCTAGTGGTAATATTGAGCCTAGTGAGGCTGATATTAAGATCACCAGCAAGCTTAAGGAAGCAGCAATCATACATGACATTACTTTGCTGGATCATCTCATTATTACAAATGATGGGTATTATAGCCTGGCTGATAACGGATATATCTAGTATAGATTAACCCAAGAGTAAGGGTGTTGCGTTACCTGAATTTTATGATTCTTGGATGGCTGCAAAAAGAATTTTGTTTAACTTGTAGCGAAGTTTGAATGTAGAAAGTCAGTCAGCAATAATAGTCGCTACCAGGAGTAGAAGGATAGTATAATTGACCGTGTGACTGACGGGGCTTTGCTTTTAATAGTGTTTAGAACTTGAATCAGGGGTATTTTAATGAGGAAGGTTTAAGTACTCTAGGATTTACAATAACACCTAACCAACTAAATTTACCGCCAAACGTTGTGAATAATACTAAAGAGATAGACCAATGGAAAAACTTTTATTAATTTACTTAACCTATTTCCTGACATTAAACTTGTATGGACAAACATGTCAGAATGAAGAAATAAGAATTCGGTATACAAACGGATTTGAAGTTTTTAATGTCTGCAAGACAAATCCCACAATAACATTTGATGAGAAAAAGGAATACTATTGGTATACTGAGTTTTCCAATATTAAATCCACAAAAGGTGGATGTGGGGGAAACTTACTCAACGGGAACTATAAGTTTTATGATGAAGATGGAAATCTGAGAGTTGACAAAAATTATTTGCTCGGTTTAGAAGATGGAAACGATGTCAGGTGGGACTCTCTTGGTAATATTACTGCAAAGACAACTTATAAAAAAGGTGATATTATTTATTGGAAATTTTTAAATGAAGAAAACTATTGGATTGAATTTAATGGCCCTATGTTTTCTGAAGGTACTATAAGAAAAGTTTATACAAAATATGGTACTCTAATTTCAGAAGAGAAAATGCTTCCAGACTTCAAGAAGCATGTAAAGATTTATTATGAATATCCAACAGGGCAATTAGAAGAAGAATATACTACAGCTGGTTTAGGTAGTGACTATCTTTCAGGGAAATACACTTCTTATTACAAGAATGGAAAAATCGAAGTAGACGGGCAATTTTTCGAAGGAGAATTTACAAATATTAGAGTAGGCACATGGAAATGGTACAATGAAGATGGAACCTTGGATTCAGAAAGCACCTATAAAGCAGAAGTTACTAACTGGGAAAATGGGGAGAAAAAAATGACAGGTGGATATATTTACGACACCGATAATGAGCAATGGGTAAAGATTGGAGAATGGAAGTGGTTTGATGAAACTGGAAAATTAACAGAAACAAAGAAATATGAATGGGGCGTTGAAATCTCGGAATAATAAAGTACTGTACACAACACGCAATACAAAACAAAGAGCAGAAAGTACTAAATTTTAATAGCATAACATTTAATAAACAGCTCGGTGACTTGAAAGGTAGGAGTTTCGAAATGCCCTACGTTTCTTATTGCCAACCGTTAGTGGCAAGTGCAACCCTACCCTACAACAAGACAACTTCGAGAAAATTATTATTAAAAAACAGTGAATTATGAAAATATTAATGGTCATTTTGACGCTACTATTAAGTCTAGCATCAAACGCTCAAACTTACAAACTATATAAAACAGACAACCTCCATAATCAACTGAGATTAAACACAGCAACAGGAGAAGTATATCAGATTCAGGATGATGGGCAAAAATTTTTAGTTCACGAGGCGACCTCACCTAGTAATGAAAAGCCAAACAGATACGCTCTTTTCAAGACTCAAAATATGTGGACATTTATCCTGCTTGACAAATGGTCGGGTCTACTTTGGCAATGCCAATACAGCGCAGAAAAAGTTGATTATATATTATCTGTAGTTATTAATTCTAATGCTCTTTCATATACCCAAAGTAATAAGTTTACAATTCAGCCTATGACTAGCATGTATCAATATTACTTGATAAATGAAGAATCAGGGGAGATGTGGCAATTTCAATGGAGTACAAAAGGTGATGAATATCGTTGGATAGAAAAAAAATAACACCTGATATTAGAAATAAACGCCTTCCACTAACACGGACGGTATAATTTATAAGCTCGTCATGGTTTTTTCTTTTGCTATTGTAATCTATATTAAAACAACAATATGGGTAAATGTAAATATTGCGACAAGGAAGCAGGCTTCTTAAGAAGCGAACACAAAGATTGCAAATCCAGATACGACAATGGTAAGATTGAAATTGCACAAATTATAGAGGAAGCAATATACTCTTCGGATGATTTTCAGTCTTTAAAAGCTACTATTGATAAAAGCGCTAATGATTGCTATATCAAGCATGAAGAGCTGGAGCATTTATGTACCTCAGCATTCGATAAAGCTGTTGCAAAATTCCTGGATGATGGCATATTATCGACTGTCGAAGAAGAGAAACTTTCAAAATTCCAGGAACAGTTAAACCTTACACAGGAGGCGCTTGACAAGAATGGGTTTTATCTGAAAGTAGTAAGGGCGGCCATTTTAAGAGATTTAACTGAAGGCATTATCCCGGATAGTAGAATAGCGATAGATGGCCATCTGCCTTTTATGCTTCAAAAGAGTGAGAAACTGCTCTGGATGTTTCAAGGTGTAAAATTCTATGAGCAGAGGACTAGCACTCAGTATCAAGGAGGGTACTCAGGTGTAAGCATTAGGGTAGCAAAGGGACTTTATTATAGAACTGGAGGATTTAAAGGACATCCGGTGAAGACCGACGAAATGAAATATATTGACACAGGTATATTCGGTCTCACTAATAAGCATGTGTATTTTGCCTCGTCACTAAAGAACATAAGAATCCCTCTGGCTAAGATTATTACTATTAATCCTTATGAGGATGCAGTAGGCTTACAGAAGGATGCCACGTCAGCAAGGCCACAAGTCTTTAAAAATATTGATGGATGGTTTGTATACAATGCAATTTCAAACCTCTTGTGAGCTTTAGTCTTATATTGAAATAATCAATGTATTGCATATTAACAGATGGATAACTGACACTGCATATAAGAATTTCGATCAGCGGTATACTTGATTTCCACCTCCACAGCGAGGAAATGCAGCGAGACACTTCATTAATCAGGTATACCGCTTTTTATTTGTAAATAATATACTCCATTACTGGGGATTTCATAAATTTGAATGAATCATAGACTTGTTTGTATAAGACAGAAGCTAGGTAATTGAAATATAGGAGAATAGCGTAAGCTAGTATTCTTGCACTGTAAAACCGCCAGTTTTTAAACATCCACAGGAATAGTAGGCAGACGCTCACGCACGGCGTGGGCTTTGCTTATTGTGGATGGGGTGCCTGGCGGTACCTACAGGGCAGTAAGATGTAGGTCCACGCTCTTTTTGTCCTAAATAACAAATTGGTGAAGATGAATAGAAATAAATTGATAATTAGGAGAATAACGCTTTGCTTAAGCCTGTTTGTAACATTAAACAGTTCTGCGCAAATTGTGGGAATTAATTTCGCCGACGCCAAACCATATGATGCTGAAAATCCTCAGTATGAGGTGTTAGTTACTACAAGCGATAAAGACCTTCGTATATACTTTTTCTTGTACAGAAACACTCCTATTGGTTTAAAACATGCTTTAAGTAAAGTAAATACAATCTTAATCGAAAATAACTGCAGTGCCACTCCCTCATTTAGTGATTCATTTTATGCCAGCTATATTATAGATTATGAAGACTTTGAGGTGTTGAATGGCTCAATACAAAAGGAAGAGTCTGAGATTAATGTACATTGGAAATTAAGGAATAATTATAAATTGATTATGTACCTCACGAAGGGTTGTTATATGGTGACATTTGAAAAGGATAGTGGATTTTAGATTATAACTAATAAAGATTTAAGAGATGAGTACTTCAAATGATGCCGGAGCGTTATTAGCAGTTGAACTATGGATTATGACCATAATAGTTTCAATAATATCTGGAATTTTGGCGTGGAAATGGATTGCTCCTGATAGTATTGGGAGAGCTATCTTATTCATATTTGCCTGTGGTATTTTAAGCAAAACTGGTCATATAATTGGAGTGAGTTTGATAAACCTTCTTGGTGAAAGGAAATAATTAGAATAGTAATTATGGCAAGGATAATGTTTCATGTCCCCAAAATTGCCTTTATATATTTTATGAGTTTTATCCTTTGCTCTAACAGTATTGCTCAAAAGCATACATTTACAAAGAATGAAGGTGAATTCTATAGTTATAATACAAAGGAAACCATAAAGTCAAAAGATATAGACAATATTACAATTGAAAATCTTGGGAAAGGACTTTATAAATTTTCAGATTCGAAGGAGGCAAAAATCTTCAGATATTCTCATACGGACCGTGGAGTTCATATTTACTTGAATATCGCTGGACTTGGCGCAATAAAATGTATGCAACCACTGAGCTCATTTGCCCTTGGGAAACCGGGTAAAATTATAATTGAGATCCAGGGATATTCATTTGAGTTAAGATATCTATTGGGCAACTAATTATATGTGAATTACTGGAATGCTCCCCTGTAATGATAAAGAGTCGTATCATGGACAAAATCCCAATTCATGCGATGTATGTGGTAATGAATACTTCGGAAATCACTGCCCGAAATGTGTGATTAAATGCCCTTTTTGCAATGAAATCCTTTGTGAAGAGGTTATAGACGCCTATTATGTTGGCAATTGCCCTCATCTAATTTGTTTATATAACCCCCACACTGACTATATTATTTGGAAAAATAAGGATTACGAACAAAGGTTCGATCAATTTTGTGAAGACTTAAAAACAAGATCTATAGATCAAGTTGTGAACGGCGAATCCTTGATGCCTTACGATACCGAAAAGGCCAAGCTTGATTTCTTCACCATAACGAACGAAATGCTCAGCATAGAACACAATATTTATAACGACCCATTACATAATGGGTCTCAATTACTATATGTGAAGACAGAGCATCCCCCTTAATTGTTTCAGTATAGTTACAGTGATATCGAATAAAAAAGCCCTGATATAATTAATAATCAAGGCTTTGGTTGTAATTTTTTGTTGACCCACAGGGGCTCGAACCCCGACTCTTCTGAACCAAAATCAGACGTGTT
>CALBTS010000776.1 GCA_937968035.1 uncultured Methanomethylovorans sp. | reverse complement strand
AGATCGTATTCGGTGACTGGAGTTCAGACGTGTGCTCTTCCGATCTGTGTGCATGGTACCTGTACCATCAGTTCCTTGGATGACAGTCAGTATTTTCCCGTCTGAATCTACTGCTACGGTTTTAGGAATGCCTGAACTTACTTCACCCCGTATGAGCAATGCTCCCTTTTCTATGCCTGCTGCCATTAGGTGATCACCATCGAAACGTCTGAATTAGTGCTTGTTAATTTAAGTTTGTAGATTGCTATGCGGTTCTTTGCATCTTCAAGATGGATTATATCATAGGGTTCCATGATCATTGATCTTGGATAGGTTGTACCATCATATGATAATTCAACCGTGAGGTTTTCTGGACCCTTGTTCTCTATAGAACCGGCCATTGCCAATCTATCTATCAGGCTCATAAAATCATATGTTGTAGCAGTGGCAATGGTTTCGGACGCAATGAATGGCAACAGAGCTCCCACAGTGGTGGTGACTACTGCTGAGTCGGCAGATTCCTGATCCCATTTGTCAAGATCTATTACTTTGTAATACCACGACCCCATCCCGGCATCTTTGTCTGTGTATTCTGTTTTTGAAGTGGTTACTATCAAAGTACCGGCTGTGACAAAGTTGTCGTCTGACCTGTAAACTCTGTATTTCTTATGATAGTCATCTGTTGATGGATCCCAGGAGATCTTCAGGTTTGTACCATAAGTCCTTACTAATTTTACTCCGGTGATGGCTGCACCGCCGGTCATTGTATAAGCTGATACTGGTATGGCTATACTATCGCAACCTCTTCAATTGTTGGTGTTTGTTCTGTTTCAGATAGCTGATATGAAGAATAGGATTCTGGGGTGGAAGTGGTTGCTTCCGTTTGTGTTGGTTGTATTCCCCATGTTCCTGTTTCATTCCTTTCTGTATTTGCAGCTGCTTTTTCCTGTTCGAGCTTCCATTCTTTTTCTGCTGTAAGTGCCTGTCTGTATTCTACCATGGTCTGCTCTGCAAGGGACATGGTGAGTGTGGACTTCCAATCTACTTTGAAATTAGTCATAGGCAACTGGCCAGTGTACTGGAATTTCTTGAACAGCTGATTAAGGATTGGTGTAAGCACGTTTGACTGGATTCCAGCAAGTGTATTGGCATAGTCCCTCTGGTCAGTCAATGATGCTGACAGAGCTCCCGCCTGGGCACCTATGAGGATAGAAATTGGGATCCTGGTTGCTGCAGCTATGTTGTTCAGCGGGATCTTTGCATATGGCTCTGGATTAAGTCCAGAGGGTGTGTAGGCGTTGACCGTTGAACCGAATGGGAGTGTGAATGCTGACTGTGCGTTGAGGTCAGTCAGTGCGTCATCTATGGCTTGTATCTGGTCAGCACTTGCTCTTGGCGGTGCTACTACTACTACAAGCTGGTTGCCGCTTCTCCACATTGTCTGGCCTGCTCCCCACGTCACATGCTTGAGAACAAGCAGGTCATCGTAACATGGCAAGATAGCAGAGGTTCCAGTCTTGTAGGAGCCTATCCCTGGGTTCTCTATGTGTATGACTCTTTTTTGGTGAACTTGTTTGTTTACCGCATTCCCAGAGTTGAGTTTATAGCTTTTTATCTTCAGTGGAAGGTATATCTCACCGTTCTCGTTTGCATCGTATTCTATCTTTTCTATCCATCTTTGGGATATTGCGAATACAAACTTTATCTTGGCTGAAGAATCCGGGGGGAGAGAAAGGTCGAGATTATCGTCGTAACCTAGTAGAAGCAGGCTATAGCCATAAAGTCTTGCAAGCTGATATGCTTTAATGAGTTCAGACTTCAGCATGTGCTCATACAGAAGCTGGAACTGGTTGTCGAGTTTCTTGTTGTTAACTTGTTCATGCTCATCGTTTATCTCATCGATTTCAAAACCTTTTGCAAACACATCGTTTGCTACATCCATTACAATGACGCTTGCCAGTGGGTTCCTTGTAGCCGTTTCTTTGAGTTCCGAAGCCGATATGGTCTTCTGGAAGAGGCTTACAGATCGGTCATATTCTGTAATTGTACTATTATCCGTTGTTATAGTACCATAAGGGAATGATGTTTCCCCGTAAATAGAACTGTCACCATATACCTTGCGGAGATTAAAACCGTTGGCTTGAATCCTCCGCACAGGTGATGACCTTTTAACTCTCGCCATGATAATGTTTTGAGAGTGTTGAATATAAAAAGAAATTGGAATCCGGTAGATTTATATTTCTAATACTTGGTTATATATTACGTGATATGTCACATACTGTTCGAATTTACAATAAGTGGGCTAAAATGATATGGCACCCCTACAGTTCGTGGGCACATCCATATCGTTGGCAATGTATGGGTAACTGTGTTTGCTGCAAAGATGATGAGAAATATGTGAGTTTGGATAGGAAGCGCAAAAGAATACTTCTCAAAAAACATGAGTATGAAAGAGTCTAATTAACACTTAGTTTTCATTTAGTGTTACTTTTTGATTCTCTCTCAATAAATTGTCCCATATTCTTGGGTTGGCTGAAATAATTTGATAGCATTTTTTGAGTCGAGTGAACAAGTCTAACTGTCTAACAGTGTTAATGTGGAAGCGTAGACATGGTGCTATGTTTTTGTTAAGTTGATTATTACAAAGACTATAGAACATCTGTGTACTTCAACAGCAACCCCCCTTTGATTGCATTGTTGGACTAATTATCAGCATAGCCTTATAAAAATAGGAAGATAAAAGGAATTTAATATATTTTATAGCCAGCAGATTCTTTCTGCAATGGAGAGAAGATTGTACCTACATAACGTGTGTCCGGTGGGTCCGACTGTTTAGTTATGTCTTTAATTGGAATTTCCAGTGATTCTATACCAGTAGATTTGAATTTGATATCGTTTACTCCTGTTGTACTTGGCAAATTCCACTTCAATTGATCATCTCCACATAAGGTTTGAATTCTACTTCTTGTTTGAGAACGATTTCTTTCCACTGCTTTTCAGACATGGGGCAATCATGCCTTGAGATGCACAATGTCAAAATACCTCTTGGATGTATGCACTTGGGTCTTGTTGAATCACCTTTCCGATATGGACAGTTTAGTTTCCCTTCCTGGAATTCTACATCGTCTACACCTATTGGCGACATCATGGTTTCTTGCCGCCTTTCTTGCTCTTGCATTTCTTTTTCACTTTTGCACACCTCGCACAAGGTTATAAAATAAAAACGGGATGGGACAAGGTACAGAGCTCCCACGGGGCGTGGATTGTTATTCTGCTTTCCCCCCCTTGGGACCTCTGTCTTGTGGTTATTGATTACGTTTACGTCTCTGGTTAGAGAATGCACCGGCTGCTAGTACAAATATGCCACCCACAAATGCAATGCCTACTACGAAATGGATGTTTGAGAACCCGCCGGTTTCGGTTATCCAATATGTTCCATCTAATAGTCCAGTGGCTGTTATTATTGCAGTGTTGTTTACTGCTGTTGCGGATGCTATGAGCGTTGAGTTTGTATACCGAAGGTTATAGGCGTTGCTGTTGGTCACATTTGTGAGGTTGAATACCCACGTTGTGTAGGGTGTACTGTTGCCTATCTGCACTTTCGCATTACAGGTTTCGTTGGTAGGGTCCCAATCAGACCATACCATCTCTTCAACATAATTTGGAATTGACACATTATAATAATATGTTGTGTTGG
>CALBTS010000775.1 GCA_937968035.1 uncultured Methanomethylovorans sp. | reverse complement strand
TGTGCTTACTGATACCAAACAGAAGGTAATGGAGCAGTTACCCAAGGTACAGGCAATGAACGTGCAGAATATCGATCCCATCCTGAATAACATTGCTGGCTATAATTTCCATAACCATTCCAAATACGATTTTGATTCACTGATTGCTGATCCCGAAAACATCGCTGCAAACTTCCGTAATTATATCAATGGATTCAGTGACAGTGCCCGTGATATTCTGGATAACTTCAAATTCGAAGAGCAGATTAACCGACTGGATGATGCCAACCTGCTTTTTATGGTAGTTAAAAGGTTTCAGGAGATCGATCTCCACCCAAAAAGGATCGATAATACCCATATGGGGTACATCTATGAGGAACTGATAAGAAGGTTCTCCGAACTATCCAACGAAACCGCTGGGGAGCACTTCACACCACGTGAAGTAATCCGCCTGATGGTAAACATCCTATTCCTTAATGACCGTGATATTCTTACCAAAAAGGGAATTGTAAAGACCCTGTATGATGTATGTGCAGGCACAGGAGGTATGCTCAGTGTGGCTGAAGAGTACCTTAATGAACTCAATCCCGATGCACGGCTGGAAGTATTCGGGCAGGAACTGAATGCCGAATCCTATGCCATTTGTAAGTCCGACATGCTAATCAAGGGGCAGAAACCAGATAATATCAAGTTGGGCAACAGTCTTTCAAATGACATGCTTTCAGGGCAGAAGTATGACTACATGCTTACCAATCCACCCTTCGGTGTCGAGTGGAAGAAAGTACAGAAGGCTGTGAAGGATGAATACGAACAATTTGGATTCGGGGGTAGGTTCGGTGCTGGTCTTCCACGAATCAGTGATGGGTCGCTACTGTTCCTGCTGCACCTGATATCCAAGATGAAACAAAACGGTGCTGTAGGATCACGGATTGGAATTGTCCTGAATGGTTCACCACTTTTTACTGGTGGTGCTGGAAGTGGTGAAAGTAATATCCGCAAATGGATCATCGAGAATGATATGCTTGAAGCCATTATTGCCTTGCCCGATCAACTTTTCTACAACACGGGTATATACACCTACCTGTGGTTTGTTTCCAACCGAAAAGACCCGGAAAGGAAGGGGAAGGTTCAGTTGATTAATGCCGTGAGCATGTTTGAAAATATGTCCAAGTCATTGGGCAACAAACGGCATTACATTACCCCTCACCAGATTGAAGAAATTACACGCATTTACGGTGAATTTGAAGAGGGCAAATACTGCAAGATATTCGACAATGAGGATTTCGGATATACAAGAATAACTGTGGAGAGACCATCGATCGAAAACGGGAAGGTGGTAAAAGACAGACAGGGTAACCCCAAACCTGATACCTCATTAAGGGACAGTGAAGATGTGCCCTTAAAGGAAGACATTGAAGAATACTTTAAACGGGAAGTTCTACCCCATGTACCAAATGCATGGATTGATGAAAGTAAACATAAAATCGGTTATGAGATCAATTTTACCCGATATTTCTACGAATACAAACCTCTTCGTTCACTGGAAGAGATCAGGGCAGATATTTTGAACTTGGAAGAAGAAACCAGTGGTGCGATCAAACAAATACTGGATGAATAATTTGCCGATAATATCAGATACTGGTACAGTTCAACAATTCGTTGAGTGCTGGAAAGAGTATTACAATGAGTATGATGAAGAAATTTATTATACTCATATGACGAATGATCCAATTACAGAAAATGATATCAGAGCATTATTTGAGTGGAAAAACGGCATGACATTATCGGGTGCTAAAATGAATTCTATTGAATCCAAGGTGCTAAATAAAACTAATTTAATAAACGAATTGAGAAATACTGCCAACCTTGATTTTGATACACTAAATAATCACTTCATCGATTTAGCAGCAATCTGGCGGATTTTTGTTTTACATATTATAAATCCATTTGAGTTTCCCATTTTCGATCAGCATGTTTTCAGAGCCATGAGATTTATAAAAACACACAAGGTTGAAGATTTAAAGAATGACGATCTGGCAAAGATTGAAATCTATAAAAATGAGTATTTGCCATTTTATTGGGACTTAGCAAAGGGATTGGATGATTTAAGAAGTTGCGACAAGGCATTATGGGCATTTGGTAAATTTCTTACCCAAGCTAAAAGAGTAGAAGCATGAAGCAGTATCCATCATATAAAGATTCTGGTATTGATTGGATAGATCATATTCCTGCATCTTGGTATACAACGAAGTTGAAGCGTATTTGTAATATTCAAGGTAGAATTGGTTTTAAAGGATATACAAAAGATGATTTAGTAAGTAAGGATGAGGGAGCACTTACACTTGGTGCTAAACATATAAGCAAATCAAACAAAATAAACTTGTCTGATCCAGAATACATTAGTTGGGAAAAATATTATGAAAGTCCTGAAATAATGGTTAAGACTGGTGATGTACTTGTAACACAAAGAGGTTCATTAGGGAAAGTTGCCATTATCGAGAGTGAGATAGGAGATGCGACAATAAACCCAAGTATGGTTCTGCTTAATAACCTTCATATAAACGGAAAATATCTTTACTATTATCTTAATAGCAAATACATTTCAAGCAAAGTTGAGATCATCAGTTCTGCTACAGCAGTTCCGATGATAAGCCAAGAAGAACTTGGAAAATTTGAAATTCTTATTCCAGAAAGATCAGACCAAACCGCAATCGCCAACTTCCTCGATCACAAAACCCAACAAATAGATGAACTGATTGCCAAAAAACAGCAACTGATAGAATTGCTGAAAGAAGAACGTACGGCTGTGATCAACCAAGCCGTAACCAAAGGTCTTGATCCAACGGGCCCGATGAAAGAATCGGGGATTGAATGGTTGGGGGAGATTCCTGAGCATTGGGATCGAGTACGACTAAAACATTTGGTACTTATAAAAATTACTGATGGTCCGCATGAGACGCCTGAATTTTTTGAATTTGGAGTTCCATTTTTATCTGCAGAAGCAATTAGAGAGAATGTTCTTGATTTTGATTATGCGAGAGGTTACATTTCCGAAGAGCAATTTGACATATACAGGAGAAAAAGTGAAGCAAAAAGATTTGATGTCCTTCTTTGCAAATCAGGATCAACTACAGGGAAATCTGCGATTGTTGAAACAGATGAAACTTTTGCCATTTGGTCACCTCTCGCAATAATAAGAGCAGATCAAAGAAAAGTATTACCATATTTCATTTTTCATTCATTGCAGTCTAACAAGTTCAGAATACAGGTTGAGCAATTCTGGTCATTTGGAACTCAACCAAATATTGGTATGGGAACGATTGAGAACCTATGGATTGCCGTACCACCAATTCCTGAACAAATCGAAATCGTTGCTCAATTAAATATGAAAGTCAAAAACATAGATCAACAAATTGAGATGATAATTAAGGAGATCGAATTAATTAATGAATATAAGACATCTCTTATCAATGAAGCTGTAACGGGTAAAATTGATGTACGGGATTACCATGTTGAAAATATCATAGTATGAAAAAAATTGGAGGAACACCAAAAACCCTGAGAGAATTATTTACTGGTGTAAAATATACCATTCATTATTATCAACGGGAATACCAATGGCATAGAAAACAGGTAGAGGAATTGGTTGAGGACCTGACCAGTGAATTTTTCCAGCATTATTCTGAAGAAGATGAATTAAGTAAGGTTCAGGAATACGGTCATTATTTCATGGGGTCAATTGTGCTAACGGAAGATGATAATGCAATTATTGACGGACAGCAAAGGCTAACATCATTAACATTAGTTCTTCTATACTTGTATCACCATTTGGAGGATGTTGAAGATCGTGCAGAGGTTCTGAATTTAATTTTCTCAAAGAAAGCAGGCAGCAAAACCTACAATATTAATGTGCCCGAAAGAGATGCATGTCTTGATGCAATTAAGAGTGGACAGCCATTTGATCCAAATGGACATCCAGAGAGCGTAAAAAATATATATGCCCGCTACATTGATATATGTGATCTTATGGATGACAAAGTCGATGATAATGCAGTTCCTTATTTCAAAGACTGGTTAATCGATAATGTTGATTTTATCAGGATTCTTGCTCAAACGGAACAAGATGCTCATAAAATCTTCGTGTCTATGAATGACAGGGGACTTAGCTTAACCCCTACTGAGATGTTAAAAGGATTTCTTTTGTCAGAAATTGAAGATGATGAAAAACGATACGAAGCAAATGATATTTGGAAGCGACAAATATTGAAGCTGAAAGAACTCGGTAAAGAAGAAGAAAGTGACTGTATCAAAAACTGGCTCAGAGCACAATATGCCGATTCAATACGTGAACGGAAAAGAGGTGCAGAGCCAAAAGATTTTGACATTATTGGTACAACGTTCCATAAATGGACAAGGGAAAACTTAAATGTTATTGGTTTAAAAAGATCATCTGATTATACAAGATTTGTCTGTGATGAATTTGTCAAATTCAGTGAGTTGTATTTAAAGATACATGAGTATTCAAATCATTTTACTCGTGGATTCGGATACATTTATTATAACGCAAACCGCAACTTTACACTGCAACCGCAATTATTATTAGCTGCTATCGATCCAAGCGATACGACTGATATAATTGATACTAAACTAAGGGTTGTTTCCTGCTTTCTGGATAATTACTTAATCCGAAGAATCTTCAATTATAAGACTGTGGATTATTCAGCAATGACTTACAATATATTTTTACTGACAAAGAAGATACGCAGGAAAACAGTTCCAGAGTTGGTTCAAATACTAACTGATGAAATCAATGAAATGGAATTCCAGTTGGATAATATTAAAGAATTTTCCCTAAATGGCTGGACCATTCGTTACATGTTGCACATTCTTGCAAGATTAACGTATTATATTGAAAAGCAAAGTGGTCTAAATCCAGACTTTGAGAATTATGTAAACAGAGAGAACAGGAATTCATTTGATATTGAACACATTTGGGCAGATCATTTTGAACGTCATGTTGAGGAATTTGACACGGAGGAGGATTTCAATAATTATCGCAATAAATTTGGCGACCTCTTAATTCTGGCAAGAGATAAAAACCGCAGTTATAAAGACTACACTTACGAGCAAAAATTACCCCTGTATTACGGGGAAAACCTTCTCGCCAAATCATTAAACATCCAGTGCTACCAGAATAATCCGCAATTTCTTGGATTCATCAGGGAAGAAGGATTATTATTTAAACATTATGTTTCTTTCGATAAAAAGGCGATTGAGGAAAGGCAGCAACTCTATCAAGAAATCGCAACAAAAATATGGGATGTAAATAAAATACATGAATTAGCAGAAAATCATGGCTAATACAAATATTCATACCGAAACCACCTTTGAAAAAGATATTGTTGATCTTCTCATAGAATCAGGAGAATTTCAACAGGGACATGCAGTCGATGTGGAACGAGAGTCGGGGCAGGCCCCGACACTCGTTCTTTCATTCATCAAATCCACACAACCCAAAGAATGGGAAAAATTCACAACTATTCATCAGGATCAGGCTCAAAGCAAATTCTTATATCGACTGAACAAAGAGATTGAATCACGGGGATTATTGGAAGTGATCCGTCATGGATTCACTACACATGGGGTTAAATTCAAGCTGGCATTCTTCAAACCAGAATCAGGATTAAATCCAGAAGCCATTGATCTTTACAATAAAAATATCCTGACAGTAACCAGACAGGTAAAATATGATCGTCACAATGAGAATAGTGTTGACCTGCTGATTTCCCTTAATGGACTTACCATCTGCACCGTTGAATTAAAAAATGCATTTACGGGTCAGACTGCTGCAAACGCACAAAAGCAATATATGTTTGACCGTGATCCAAAAGAACCCCTGTTTCGATTCAATAAAGGATCACTGGTCCATTTTGCAGTCGATTCTGATACAGTAAGCATGACCACTCGTGTTATTGGCAGGAAGACTGTTTACCTGCCTTTTGACAAAGGTTACCTGAACGGTGCTGGAAATCCACCCAATCCCAAAGGAAGAAGAACGGATTATTTATGGAGTGAGGTTCTGCGAAAGGACAGCTTGATGGAGATCATAGGAAAGTTCATTCATCTGGAAAAAGGAGAGAATGGTAAGGATGATAAACTCATCTTTCCTCGCTATCATCAACTGGATGTGGTAAGAAAACTGATAGCCGATGCTCGTGAATCCAAAGCAGGAAGGAATTATCTCATTCAGCACAGTGCTGGTTCAGGGAAATCCAATAGTATTGCATGGCTATCTTACCGCCTTGCCAGTTTGCACGATGCAGAGGACAAAAGAATATTTGATTCCGTGGTTGTAGTTACGGATCGAAAAGTACTGGATAATCAGCTTCAGAATACCATTTACCAGTTTGAACACAAACAGGGAGTGGTTCAGAAGATCGATATTGATTCAAAACAACTTACTACTGCATTGGAGAAGGGAACAAATATTATCATTACCACCCTTCAGAAATTTCCCTTTGTACTGGAGCAAATCGGAGAAATTCCAAAACGAAATTATGCAGTAATTGTGGATGAAGCACATTCTTCACAGGGGGGTGAAGCCGCCAAGAAAATGAAAGAGGTACTAAGTGCAGCTACTCTGGAAGAAGCAGTAGAGGTGGATAAAGAAACAGAAGAAGATTACGAAGATGAGATCAGGAAGTCCATGATGGCACGTGGACAGCAATCCAATCTGTCATTCTTTGGTTTCACGGCTACCCCCAAGTTCAAGACCCTTGAGGTGTTCGGGGAAAAAGATACACCCGACAGCAAACCCCGCCCGTTTCATTTATATTCAATGAAACAAGCCGTTCAGGAAGGTTTTATTCTGGATGTATTAAAAAATTACACTACCTATCGGACCTTCTTCCGCCTTTCCAAAGCCATTGAGGATGATCCAGAGGTAAACAAGAAGAAGGCAGCCACTGCCATTGCCAGATTTGTTAACCTGCACCCTTACAATCTTGCCCAAAAGACTGAAGTAATGGTGGAGCATTTTCGTCAAGTAGTATCAAAAAAGATCGGTGGCAGAGCAAAAGCAATGGTGGTTACTGGATCACGTCTCCATGCAGTACGATATAAGCACGAATTCGACCGCTATATAAAGGAGAAAGGATATTCAGGAATTCAAACTTTAGTAGCCTTCTCTGGTACAGTACGAGATGGTGGATTGGAATACACTGAACCACAAATGACAGGTTTCTCCGAGAAAGAACTACCAAAGCAATTTGATAAAGATGAATACCAACTGCTAATCGTTGCCGATAAGTACCAGACAGGTTTTGATCAGCCATTACTACATACCATGTATGTGGATAAGAAATTGTCGGGTGTGAAAGCAGTTCAGACCCTATCCCGCTTGAACAGGACCTGTGAGGGGAAGACTGATACCTTTGTTCTGGATTTCGTGAACGATGAAGATGACATTCTGGAATCATTCCAGCCGTATTATGAGTTGACCACCGTAAAAGAGAAGACCGATCCAGATCATTTGTAGATCGGAAGAGCGTCGTGTAGGGAAAGAGTGGAGATCTCGGTGGTAGCAGGACCATTAAAA
>CALBTS010000774.1 GCA_937968035.1 uncultured Methanomethylovorans sp. | reverse complement strand
CCGTGCAATTTCAACGAACAGGATGAAATTCAAAAAGATTACACTCAAAAGATTTCAGGTCGTTTAAACTATTACCGACAAATTTTAGTGGTTTCATAGACATAATGTATAAAATTTAATACACATTGTCAATTCAAGAATTAACAGACAGGCTGGATTACTTCCCGTCAATTTTGTGAGTTATCTGCACACCAAACCACACAAATAGGCATCAGTGGAATATCAAAATATCATGCCTGGCCCGAATGCCAAACAGTTAAGTCTCCCTCGGTTCGAGTTTATCGTTTTGTTGGCTTATTGTTTGGTTCTGTGTTCCTTGATCGTGAATCTTGAATTGCATCAAGGATGTCATTTGTAGTGGCCCTAGTTTTTATTCCAGGTACATCAAATGGGGAGGATTGTTTAACCTGCTTAAAGAATACTGTAAATATTTCACCCCCGCGCCGTTTTATTACGACTTCTTCAGATCGTGCCAGATCTAAAACAGTGGAAAGCTTTTGCCGAGCTTCTGAGTATGTAAAAACTTTCATTATTATACCTCCATAGTCTGTATGCCTATGTTGTTTGCCACTTCAATCATACGGCGATCAAGGGTAAGTAATGGGCTATGCAAAGAAAGAGCACATGTTAAAAAATAGGCATCATATGCATAAATATTGAACTGAGAAGCGATTTCAAGCGCTTTAGGTATGTCAACCTTTCGCAGATCCACAGGTATTTTTTGAGTTGCACGCCAGATGTCGGATAACTCCTGTTGGGTTATTTTCTCTCTTTTGAGCATGGCGGATAAAGCAATGCCAATTTCAAACGGCAATACTTCCGGCGCTATCAGTTCATGGCCTACGGAAAGGCTAATAATGCGGTCTCTTTCCGGTTCGCAGAGAGTGACTGCCAGAAATGTATTTGTATCTGCTGTTGTTTTCATAGGTACAATTGTACTTGTCTTTTTTGATTCTGTCAAACAGTCGAAATGAAAATTGGCTCATGAGTTTAGACCTAGGGCGTCTAAATTCCATCCAATTTTTTGTCCACTTTTTGGACCTATAGC
>CALBTS010000773.1 GCA_937968035.1 uncultured Methanomethylovorans sp. | reverse complement strand
GGCGACCACCGAGAGCTACACTCTTTCCCTACACGACGCTCTTCCGATCTTTTCAACAAGATCAGAAGCCCAGGAAAATTTTCTGTCCTTTACTATTACAAAACAGCATGCCCCTGACTTAACGGCAATTTGAGGTAACAACTCATCAATAGAATGGTCAAACTTTATCATCTGTTGGCAGATTAGAAATATTGTCTTGTTTTCAGGAAAAGATAAAGAGAGACCAGGCTTGACAGGTGTATATTTCATTAAAACTGCGCATGCACCGGTTCCTGGCAGGCGAACCAGCTTTTCGCAATAATCCGTATCTGCATCCGGATGCTCCATCAAATCGCCTGACAGGAAAAGATCCATAGTTGGAAGACCTGTAGTTACAGGATGCCCCCAGGATGCCACCTGAAGTGGGGCAAGTCTTAATGATGCCAGCTTTAAAGTTTCTGTGTCCATACATATTTCAGGGTAGAAAATTACGTCAGGTTTGTGTTCGCAAATCAGGGCAAGCCAGTCTGCAGGACCTTGATAAAATGCATCTACAAGCTGTTTTGCCTTTTCCGTTTCCGCATCTGTTCTTGCAACAGTGTGGTAAATAAAAACCTCAAAACGTTCTCTGTCAATGTTGCTTAAAAGGCCATGTAAAATTACATCCCAAACCGAATGCCGTCTGATATGGCCGCTTACAACCACCAGGCGTAAACGTTTTCTTTCTACAGAGACACTCAAATTATATGTTGGATATTGCTCTTGAAACCACGCTGTTCTTGCTTTGGTGACAAAGTTGCCATATCTGGAAAGAAGCTCCTTGTGATCTCCTGGACGGTAGGCAAGGTTAAACGGTTGCAAAGCGCCAACTGCAGTCCCTAATGCTGAAAAACCATACTCCATCGCTTCATTTTCAAGTTTTACAATGGCAGCAGAAAATGCCTGTTGAATCTTGTTTCCCTCTTCGGCAGAGGATGGCAGCAGAGGGACTGAAAGCATCGCAAGCTTGATACGACACGCGTGCAAAGAAGGCTTAAGTTTAATTGCCTGTTTAAAAGCTGCTTTTGCTTCATCGTAAAGCCCCAGATCATTCAACACATTACCAAGATTACTGTATGCCTCAGCATATTCTGGGTTGCAGTTCAGAGAAGATCTGTATGAATCAACAGCCTCGCCTGGTCTCTCAAGAGAGGTCAGGACATTACCAAGAGTACAATGAGCCTCGGCAAAATCAGGTTTAATATCAACCGCTTGCCTGGCTGCATTCTCTGCTTCATCCAGGCGCCCCATCTCCAGTAGAACGGCTGAAAGATTATTAAGTGTTGCGCTATTTTCAGGATCAAGCAATAGAGCTTCCCGGCAGGCTTCTTCTGCTTCAGCAAGCCTCGATAAAGACTTGTAAAGGGCGCTAATATTGCAATAGGCATCAACGAAAAACAGATCAGCTGTTATGGAATCCTGGTAGGCATTTTCTGCTTCAGAAAACTTCCCCAGAGCCATCAAGACATTGCCAAGATTACAATATGCCACTGCAGAATCCGGCATAATTGCAAGTGCCTTTAGGTACTCCTGTTCAGCTTCATTAAACCGTTGAGATTCAAAGAAAACATTCCCCAGATTACAGTGAGCAAGGTAGTCCTGTTTGTTTATGGTCAGAGACTTTAGAGCGATTTCCTCCGCCTCTTTATAACGGCCTTGTAACCGCAATAAATTTGAAAAAATATTGTATGCCTCTGAATCTTCTGGTGAGCACTCAATGGCTCGAACCAACAAACTTTCAGCCTCATCTGCCCTGCCGGTTTCAGCGTAAATTGTTGCAAGCCTGCAAAGCAGGAACGGGGAACAAGCCTCCATCTCCAAGGCTCTGGAATAAGCAACAATGGCATTATCCTTAAAGCCAAGTTCCATATTCATTAATCCCAGGTCTGCGTATACATCTGGTTGAGCAGGATTTATTTCAAGTGACCGTTCATAAGCCTCGTGAGCTTCCTGAAAACGTCCTCCCCGCCAGAACAAATTGGCCAAAGCTTTCCAGACATCATACATGCAAGGATCTTTATCCAATGCAGTAAGATATGCCTGTTCTGCCTCTTCATCTTTACCCAGCTCAGAAAGCACGTCACCAAGGTTGGCAATTGCGCCTGTAAATTCTGGAGAACATTTTACTGCCTGAGAAAAAGAATCTGCTGCCTCCTCAAGCATTCCAATTTTTCTGTAAAGCGCACCTAAACTGTTACATATCAAAGCATCGCGCGGATATAACGATATAGCCTTTTGTAAAAATCCTATTGCCTGATCAAACTTGTTATTCTGCAGACAAAATGTACCGTAGTAAAAAAGTACGTCTCTATTATCAGGCTCGCGTGAGCAGGCAAACGAGAGAAGTTCACCACACCAGAAATTACTTCCAGACTCCTGGTAGCGCATGGCAAATTTCAGGAGATTTTCAACTGAGCAATCTGCGCTTTTATCATTGCATTTGTGGCAAATAGCAAAAAGGTGTCCTGACTCAATACGGCTGATTTTCTTTAACAAAATTTCTTTTAGACTTTGACTTGCTATATTGCCAAGCTTTGTACTGGCATCAATGTCACTGCAGCACGCCAATAGGTCGCCATTTGCAGCTATAAACACCCTGGAATTAAAAAGCATGCAATGCTTACGAACGTCTGAGGAACTACCTGCTCCGCTGAAAAAGCCGCCCCTGTTGTGAATGTGTGCTAAGTGAAGAGGTACATTTAACCATTTGAAATAGTCCTTCAACTTAGTCAGTTCATCCTCGGTCTGTTCATTTACAACACAAGTAGCGGCAACATGTATACCGCCATTTGATCTGTTTAATGCAAGATACGCAAGCCAGTTAGCAACATTTTCATGCTTAAGCCCCGGCATTCTCGATTCATGAAGTTCCGGGTCAGCGGACTGAAACGAGCAAGAAAATGTTCGAATAGAACTCTCCAATAGTTGATCACATATATTCTGGTCAAGCAAACCACCATTAGAAATCAGCACCAAATCGGTTTGTGGAAATGCCGTCATTATCATTCTGGCAAAAATAAAAATATCTTTGTTCAACAGCGGCTCACCAAAACCTGAAAAGTAAATAGTCTTTGGGCCGTCCGGTCTGATGGAGGCAATTTCACTTATCAGTCTCTCCATTACAGAAGGATGCATATTCTGCTTTGCCCTTGTCATCTTGTCACGGGGACAGAATACGCACCTCGCGTTACATGCACCTGACAGTTCTATGTCTATAGATTCCAGCATAATTGAGAGATCAATATCGCTGTAATTATTAGTATTCAATCATTCACCTTCCGTAATCATAGACATTACAAATCTGATATTTTCGGCAAACTCGTGGTCAAATTCCGTTATATTTTTCAAATGTTCTTCTGCCTGTTCCTTGAGACCAGCTTTCTGAGTTGCTACCACAAAACCGGCATGTGCCATCTGAGAGTTGTACTCAAGACTAAAAGCCGCCCTAAACGCATCAAGCGCATACAGATACTCACCGGATTGAATGGCAGACTCTCCTAGAATCAGCCAGGTAAAGAAGTCCGCCAGCTCAGAATCTATCAATTTTTTTCCTAACAAAACAGCCTCGTCAATCTTTCCATCACTCCATAGCTGAGCTACTTCTTCGTTCATTTTGTATCTATGTTGATTACGGGAGCCTCTCTTTGTAAGATGCGTCTTTATTGCACTTACAACATTAATGAAGTGCCTTATGGCGTATCTAATTTCTTCTTCAGCTTTATCTTCCCAGCTTGGCATCAACATAAATTCACAATTATAATCAAAATCTGCAGTAATCGGATAATGACCAAGCTTGTTGATCAGCCTCCACTCACGATTGCAGTAATAAAAGGTATTTTCAGAAATGGCTCTTACGTGGGTAGGATCCTGCCAGGCCTTGATGCTTGAATAATAAGGGGCAATTATTTCTGCAGTAGCACCAGGTTTCATTATCCTGTACAGCTCATTGAAAAAAGCTATCAGATCTTTGGTGTGCTCAATATAGTGAGCACAATAGACCTCATCTACACTTGCGTCTTCAAAAGGCCATGGGAATTTTTCCAGATCACATACAACGTCAGCAGCACTGCATATATCTACACCGATAAAATCTGGCTTTTTTCTGTTACCGCAGGCGATATCAAGCCTGAGCCCATTAGACACCTCTTTCATTAGCATATCGACCTTCCAATGAAATTCAGTTCTCTATCATCCCAGATTTTGAACAAGAGCATTTCAACATTACGGGCATATTGCTCAACATCACATAGTGGCGAAAGCAACATTTTTTCTCTTAAATTAATGCGTAATGAAGTCAGTCTATCAAGACTATTGGCTAAACGAATTGCAATTTGCGTGTAATACTCTTCATCATGGGCAACAAGGTCAGAAAGCTCAACGTACTTAAGGAATGATTCTGTTTGCCTGCTTACCGGCATATTACCAGAGAGAGTTACCACAGGCACTCCCATCCATAGAGAATGCAGAGATGTCATACCGCCGGAGAAAGGAAATGTATCCAGACAGATGTCTACATCTCCCAACTCTACCATCATCATATATAAAGATGAGCCTGTACGAAACTCCAACCTTGATGATGGAACTCCGTAGCCCCTGAACATCTCGATATAACGGTTTCGTATTGATTTATCCGCATAAGACTTAAATTTCAGGATAAGTCTTGAGCCTGGCACCGACTTCAGAATCTTTGCCCAGAGCCTGACAGCAGAATCAGTAATCTTTACCGGGTTACCAAAACAGGCAAATGTAACATAACCATTTTGAGTGCATGGTGATTCTACAATTTCAGGACAGGGGTTTGTCGGCACATAGCAAAACCTGTTATCCGGGAGCCTGATAACCTTTTCAGAAAACCATTTTTCATCTTCAGGAAGAACTAGAACATCATCAGCTATGAAATAATCAATCTCTGGTACACCTGTCGTATGCCAGTAGCCGATCCAACTGACCTGGACAGGTGCAGGTCGCAGGGCAAAGAGCTGGAGTCTGTGCCTGTGGGTATATCCGTTCAGCTCAATAAGGATATCAATTCGGTCATTCCTTATAACAGATAAGGTCTCTTCATCATTCAAATCAGCAATTTCACGCCAGCCTGCTGAGTTGGCATGGAAAAAGTGTGTGAGATGGTCTTTAGCAAGTCCGTTATTATAGCAATAAAACTCAAGATTTTCTCTGTTGTAAGCCATAAACAGAGGCATCAGCAACAGCCCGATGGGAGATCGGAAGAGCGTCGTGTAGGGAAAGAGTGTAGATCTCGGTGG
>CALBTS010000772.1 GCA_937968035.1 uncultured Methanomethylovorans sp. | reverse complement strand
CCGGCGGGAGCCGGGGCAGGCCGCACCGCCGACCACTTAACTGTCCTCTTTAGCTAGAAGATTCTCGCGGTGCGGAGCGCCAATGACATATACCGACCTGTTAGGCAACGTTGTTTTATTCAATTCTATCTAACAATGAAGATGGAATTGCATATGCTAATTCTTTTCTTTCAACCCCGTTTTCAATCGGGCGAAATATTACGAATAGTTGATTGTCCTCACCTTTAAATTCATCTTCTATGATTACACCTTCAGGGTAGCTATTGTCAGTTACTGTTGGAATTAATAAACGCACTTTATCTCCTTTAACCCAATTTGGATTCTTTACAGGTTTTCTATACTCTGCTTGTTCTGCCATCATTTGTTCTCGATGTTTAATAATTATGCCTGAATTTAAATTTCCATCCGCACCAAATATTGGATCTATAATTGGATTCATACCAGTCCTAAAAAAATCTCTCATAAAGCTATCAAATTCTAAATCACTTTTAATAATCTTTAATTCTATGTCTTCAATTGGCATTGTGAACCCGAAATTGCTCCAAGATTTGAAGATGTCCTCAAATTCTAAAGGATCTGATATTAAGGGTACTATGTTATTAAAAGTTATTATCATTTCCTCCTCAAAATGTCTTAATATACAAACAGGGGCGTAGAAATATATGTCTTGATCAAATTTTTCTAAAAGTTTACTATACTTCGAGACTTCTATATTTTTGATCTCTAGTACTTTTTCATTTTCATCTTTAATTACTTCTAGTTGGCTTTTATGACCAAATGTGTGGTTCTTATCAGTATAACAGATTGGGTCTTTTAATTCTCTAGCTTTAGTTAAGTTTTCCATCATTTCATTTTTTGCCTCTTCCGCTTCTAACTTATTAAAGCGATGTATCCTACCCCTGTCAGTCATATGTACAACATAATCTCCCTCTAAGATTATTTTAAGGCAAAAGCTATAGTCTCGAAACTCTTTTTCATTTGCGCTCCATGCAGCAACTAATGTACTTCTTTTAAAATCCCTAGTTCTTTTTAAACCATTTAGCATCCCTTGACCTCTCATTAATAATTTTGCCCAAGTTTTGTAGTCGAAACTTGCCAGTCGTGATTCTCTCTTTTGAGTGGGAACCATAGCTTTCCCAATAATTCTATCTATTGGACGAAGACAACTATCATGAACTGCTCCAATTGCAGGCTTGCTGTCCAAATCATCAATCTCAACTACGGTTGAATTATGAATATTCAGCCCTTTTTCACAATGTAGGCAAACAAAAAGATTTTTGTTTTTCTTGGCTAAATCTTGAAGGTATTTTTTATGAAGTTCTGCAACTGGCTTATGTTCTTCATCCTCTATATTGTAATCTGGATTTGAAGGTATTATTGCAATCTTCTTATCTTTAAATCTCTTCTCGTTTTGCTCGATATATCTTTCGAGGCCTTGAAAAGTAGCGGCCCTTTGAATTACAACGAATTCTTCTAGGACTTTTTCTAACTTAAGTTTATTCGAATAATAATCATGCTTCTTTTTCCCATCATCGGCAAAACGATAGAGTTCCATTATTAAATAGTCATGTCCATCATCTATTGATTCAACCATTACTACTTCCTTTGCGACAGGAAAACAGCCATTGCTTATTATCTCAGTATCAAATAATTCTTGTAAGCCTTCATTCTCACTAATCTCAATTTCTTCAACTTTAATGTATCTCTGCAGAATTTTCTCAATAGCCTGTTTATTAACTGATTGCCTTTTTCTAGCATACTCTAATGAATTAGCGATAAGAACACTCCAGACTAAATGCGTATCAAGAAAGTTCTTACCTGATAGTAGAATTTTGGCAACTTGTTCATTGGGCCTTCCTTCTTCAATCTCAATTACAGCAATATGGAAACGTTGCGAGAATGCTATAAAATCATTCTCTGTGGCGTTTTTTCTTGTTCTCAGTAGAAAAATTTCATAAAATAATTTCTCATACTTATCAAATGTAATTTTCTCCGATTTATTTAAGGGGTTATCCTTATAAGTATGGTCATTAAGTCTTATGGACTCTGTGATTTTAGACAGTTCTTGTATTATCGCGTTTGAACTATTTGTCGAAGTAGCAAGCACATAATATTCTTTGGATTTTTCTTTTTTTACGAATTGGGCAATAAATTGGTCAATTACACTATAAAAGTCTGTTCCTCCGTCTGTTTGAAAACTTAATGCGCGTTTAATTTGAAGAAATACCTTGCAATTTTTGCAGATTAGTTTTAAATCATCGATTGGGTCATCAGTTTCAAAATGAACAGACTCAATTTCAAGTTTCTCATCAATGCGTAAGGTTGATGATAAATCAAAATCAACATATTGAGCCACTAATGATAAGGCAGCAATTCTCTGTTGAAAATTAATACCTGAATTTGTCCCTGATCCACTCATTTTGTATCATTTTTTTTTGCAGAATACATCTTATACAATGTTGCCTAACGTTCGGCGGTATGTGGCGTTGGCGCAGAGTCGCGGTGGCGCGT
>CALBTS010000771.1 GCA_937968035.1 uncultured Methanomethylovorans sp. | reverse complement strand
AGATCGTATTCGGTGACTGGAGTTCAGACGTGTGCTCTTCCGATCTAAGCAATGCCAGGGTTGGGAGGATAAATGATATTTGGCTCTGGCTAGCTGGATTTCGCGTATTCATTGAAAAATTAGAATCATCCGGAAAAAAAATCGCAATACCAGAAATTGCATATCTTGATAGTCCCCCAAAGAATGTTGATAAAACAGATTTCTTTTCAAACAGCACATTTCTTTTAAAAGGCAATTCCATGGTAAATGAAACCGGTAGGCGTCTAAGAAACACATTTAGAAAAATCGCAAGGGAGAGATTACAGAAGAAATTTGTGAAACTTTATCCACCGGTCAAAATCCAGAAACAAAGTCTTTGATAATTCGCGCTATAACTTGTCACTTTTGAAATTATTAATATTGAATATTCCACCACCTTATGGTGGGGGAGAAGTCAGGGCTAAGATCCTTTTTGATCATTTTGCCGGTAAAAAGGGATATAGGACATTGATATATACTCATTCCAAAAGAAGTAAAAGTACCCAAGGCCGATTTCTATTATATAACGTTATCAGTAATATTAATTTAATTGCACGTTATACCTATATTGTAATAAGACTACGCCCCTCATTGGTTTTTATTTCCATACCCAAAACTTTTTCTGCCCTGTTAAAAGTTATTCCCATGATTTTTCTGAAGTTCTTCTTAAGATATAAACTATTAGGAGAGCTTGCAGGAAGTTCATTTTACTTTCTTAATTCAAAACCGGCTTTGCGTAATATCAGTATTAATTTGCTAAAAAAATTCGATTCAATTCGTGTGTTGGGTCAAGCGACAAAAGACTATTTGTATCAGTATAGCATAAATAGAAGTTATGTTATGGACAACGGGATTGCGATTCCACCTGAGATCAAGGTAGCTCCTAAACTATTGAACAGAAGCATTCAAGTCCATTTATTATATGTGGGAGCCCTGAATGAAAATAAGGGAACTCTCATTTTCCCGGAAATAGCAAGAATACTGAAGCAGAAAGAATTTGACTTTATATTTGATCTGGTTGGAGAATGGTCCTCCCATGAAGAAATGGATAGGTTTTTAGCAATGATTGATGGATTGAATGTTAGAGAAAATTTTCTCATGCATGGCCTTGTAGTTGACTATTCAAAATGGAGTTATTTCAAGCAGGCGGATCTGTTTATCTTCCCATCTTTCAATGAGGGTCAGCCCATTGTCATTTTGGAGGCATTAGCTTTTGGAATCCCCATAGTTAGTTCTGGTGTTGGACTTATACCAGAGACAATAACTAATGGAATTAATGGGATCATTATTGAACAGATTCAAGGCAGCAGATTTGCTCAGGAAATCATGTTTCTCCTGAATGATGACAAACTCTATTACGAGATATCGGCAAATAATATAAAACTGTATCAAGAAAGATATTCTAAGGATACTTATATCCGGAACTTTAATAATTGGATTAATTCATTTTTAAATTGATGCTACAATTGACACAAAAGTTGAGTACGGGCGAGATGGTTGTTCAGGAGGTTCCACAACCAATATTAGGAAAGGGCATGCTGCTTGTAAAGAATATGTTTTCTCTCATAAGCTCGGGTACAGAGGGAAATACTGTTATTAGTGCCCGTAAATCTCTGATCGGGAAAGCAATGGAGAAGCCTCAACAGGTTAAGCAAGTTCTGGAGGTTCTGAATCAACAGGGTCCGATACAAACCTATCGAGCTGTAACAAAAAAACTTGATGCATATTCTCCATTAGGCTATTCATGTTCTGGAGAGGTCATTGACGTTAGTGAAGACCTGTCTGGATTCAAAAATGGAGATTTAGTGGCTTGTGCCGGTGGGGGCTATGCAAACCATTCCGAGTTTGTTGTTGTCCCCGCTAATTTATGTGTTAAGCTAAAACCAGGTGCTGTTCTGAGAAATGCAGCATATAACACTCTGGGAGCCATTGCTATGCAGGCGGTACGTCAGGCAGATCTTCGCTTGGGCGAATCATGCGCTGTGATAGGACTTGGCCTGCTTGGACAACTGACGTGCCTTATCCTAAAAGCATCTGGAGTAAAAGTAGTTGGCATTGATGTAAATGCTTCGGCTGTTAACACAGCGGCAGATCACTGCGCTGATCGCGCATTCCTCAGGAACTCGCCCGGAATAAACGATAGTATATCGGACTTTACAAGCGGACTTGGCGTTGATGCAGTAATAATTGCTGCAGCTAC
>CALBTS010000770.1 GCA_937968035.1 uncultured Methanomethylovorans sp. | reverse complement strand
CCACCGAGATCTACACTCTTTCCCTACACGACGCTCTTCCGATCTATGCCACGGCAGAGTACAAAAAGTTACAGTTGAAATGGAAGTTTGAACAACAGAAACAACTACTTGCAAACCGGCCTAAGTTTGAGAAGTTTATAGACAAGTCGATAAAAATATGGACTGGTATTGGACTTTTGTCCGGTATTAAGACATTGGCTAAGCTGGCGCACTATACTGGCATGGAGGTGTTTTTAGGTGAACCTATTGACATTCTCACGTCTGGTGCTGCAAAGTTATTCCTCCCAGGGCTTGCAAGAAAAGCATTTACAGAGGGTCAAGTGGATTGGGCTTCACGCAAAGAGTTCTACAAGACGCTTGTTGCAAAACAGACGTATAAAGATGCATGGAAGTACGCAAAAGAACGTGATTCGTACATTGATAATTTATATGGCGATATAACCAAGCGTATGCCGGAGGAGTTTGCTTTAAACTTTGGGAAACTACACGGTGTTGAAAAGTACCCGCTTCGTAAAGCAGACTTTGCTAAGAACTTTATCCGTATCGAGAACTATTATCTTCGTGAAGGGTACGATGTCACCACCACAGCCATGCGCAAAATCATAGGAGCAATGGCTTACGACAAGGCAAATTACCGTATTATGATGAGCCGGAATTTTTTGTCAAGTACGTTGAGGAGTGCGCAAACTGCCATGTTGCATAGCAAGAAAACTCCTACGCTTGGAAAAATAGGGTACTACATGTCAAAAGTTATGTTTCCAATCATATCTGTACCAACAAACTACACCATACGAACTGCAAGGGCGTGGGGAGGGTTAGCAGAATTTACAGCAAGGGTAATAAAAGACGGTTATGGGAAAATGACACCAGAACAAGCCGAAAGTGCATTGTTGGCTTTTAAGAATGGACTACCCGGATTGGCTATCGGTATTATGGTTTTAAGCACTGGACTTATTGATATTGACGATGAAGGTAAGCTGACCGTTGGTGGTTGGGTTGTTCCAAAGTATCTTACTCACCACCCATATATACTTGTTGCACAATTGTACGCTGAAGCTAAACATGCCTATCATAAAGCAATGGATAAAAATCCAGACGACAAGACAGATGCCATGTATAAAGCATTGGCAACAGTCCCGACTAAAACCCTTCAGGAAACTCCATATCTTAATACGAGAACTATTGGCTTACTTGATTCCCCTGATAAGTTGAAATATTATATGCAAAACCTTGTAGTATCTTTCACTCAACCACAATTCTTGAAGGATGTTGCTTCGATGACTGACGATGACGTTAAACGTAAGCCTGAAACATTTACAGACAGGTGGAAAATGGGCGTTCCTGGATTAAGGCAGGACGTTCCGATTGACCCCAAAAAGAAAAAGAAACCATCCTTCCATGATTACACCAAATAAATAATTATCAACATCTCCAACCAAAGCACATTATTCTCGTATATTTGTACCACTTAATACCACAGCCATGTTAACAGTAACCACCGCAGCGAAGTACCTGAAAGTAACCGATGGTGTAACATCCAAACGGATAGTGTACGCCAATATCTTCGACATCACCAACACCAAAACAAAGGTGATGTTCAATAACACCGAACCGCAGTTTACCACCATTGTTGGCTATACGCTCGACACAGCACAGATCGACACGTTCGACGGCAGCACTTCGTTCACCGCCGATTCAATTGCAGAGGCCATACTTGCTAAGGTGATCGCATGATGAACGAGAGGCAGAACGTGGTAAATATTCTCAATGAATTAAAAATCTTCCTAACGAGGACGGGTAAGCCAATACCAATGGACGTATTGCCTATCGTTAAGGCTTTCATGGGATTCATCAACTTCATTCTGTTCTGCGACTGCAAGTACGTTGAATACTGGTGCCTTGACCTGAACTTCGGCCAGAACACCACCGAGACGGAGATGGGCTATGAATTACGTGGCCTTGACACCATTGAGAAGTTTGTGGACTTCATGTACGAGAAACGTGCAAGTAACGCCACCAAAATCAATCTTGAAATATTCCAACACCACGCTTAATGGCATTATCCATCACAGGCAGAGATTATCAACGGGCATTTGCCGACTTTATGATACATTTTGCCCCGGTATGTTTTACCGATGCGTTTGGGTGTAGGGTGCATAAGCTCGATCTGTTTGACACTATTTGGAAGAACCACGTGGAGATGAACGGTGGAGAGTTCAAAGTAAAAGTTGACACTTTTTGTCAACTGCTTGACGCTGGCAACCACCCTGAGATCAGGACAATCAAACGGGACGTTCCGAAGTTCAACGAGAAGGAGATCACCGACAAAGCGGTACGGGACATAATGATGCGCAGGGCAATAGTTATAGTCAGAAACAAGTTTACCCCCGACACCCACCCCGAAGATGTTGTGAAGATGCTTTCACAGGCCATGGTGGATGTGTTCAACCAGTACGACCACATTGACCGGGAGGTAGAGAACATATTGAATAAGTCGTAGTTGTTTTCATGGGTTAGTTTAGAGACAAAGCCTTGCAGGGATGCAGGGCTTTTGTTTTTGCGCCATATCATATTGATTTCGGCCACTCCATGCGGTAATTTTGCCAAAAATATACCGCCACCATGTACGAGGACGCAGCATATATCACCGGGAACTTTCCCCCAATACGCACACCAGACCCAGCAAAGAAAGATTACAACTACTTCCTGCGCAACTGTACCCACGTTTACTCCACGTTCCTGAAGGGTGGCGCAATGATACCCTACTCGGCAACGAGGGTGTTCAACGAACTTCGTGCCTTCGCCAACGGGATGCAGCCTGAAGACTTCTACAAGAAGTACCTTGCCAAGTACGAGATGGACAACTCCATGGTGCTTAACCCGCAGGTAGGATATACCGCTGGCGACAACCGCAAGAAACCAAAGGGGTTCCTTCGCCCATTGTGGGAGGTACTCTCCCCCGCGCCAAAGATCGTCAACTCCCTGGTAGGTACGCTCACCAAAACACAAACCGATATTTACGCTGACCCTATTGACGCTATCAGTAAGTCAGCATCAGAGGATGCCAAAATGGACTTGTGGGTGACAACACAGAACATGGAGGTACTCAAAGCAGCGTACCAGATGGCCGGGGTTGAGATGGCAGAGCCGGAGTTCATACCTGAGAGTGCAGACGAACTGCAACTGTATGAAGATATGGGAGGGTTCAGGCCAGCATACGCCCGTGTGATGGAGAAACTTATCCAGCACACCATGGACGCTTCGGACTGGCAGTACATCGAGAACAAGTTGTACCGTGACTATGTATCCCTCAACGTGTTCGGCCTAAAGGTGTACTACGATGCAGAGATCGGTAAATATCTTCTCCGTCCGGTTGACCCGGCAATGGCAGGGGTGCAATACAGTGAGTTCAACGACTGCCGTACATCGGAGTGGGCCTATGAGTTCCGGTACGAAACCATATCGAGGTTGGTGCAGGAGTTCCCGGAAAAGGACTTTGAATACTGGCAGAAACTCGCCTTTAAGTTTTGTGGCCACATGAACAACCCCGCAAGCGGTGACTGGAAGAGTTACTCCGGTTCAGATGCCAACGGGTTTATGAAGTTCGATTTCTTCAAAGTGCCTGTCCTTGATACCTATTGGCTTGACAACGAAGGAGAACAACAGGTAGTCCAGAAAGGAAAACGCCGGGACAAGGTGTACACCGTTGACTACTCGGAGAAGGTTGACGACAAAGACGGCAAAACTTCACGCTACACCACCAAGCGTTACTGCTACGGGGCAACGTGGGTGATCGGAACCACCGACATATATAACTATGGTAAACAGTATGACCAGCACGGCAATTCCAGCCTACCGTTCCACTTCTACGTTGGTGATGGCAAAAGCATAGTGCAGCAGTTGATACCGCTACTCCACAATTTCCAGGTGTTATGGCTCAAGTACCTCAACGCATTGGCCATGGCCGTGAACTCCGGGTACTGGGTAAGTGCAGACCTACTGGCAAACATCGCATCCGGTGGGGACGTTGGCAGTACGGAGAACGACAAAGAGGTAGCATTGAGGCGGTTCCTTGAGACTGGTATCGGGTTCTACTCCCGTATCAACGCCACAGGTACACAGAACCTCAACGACATGCCTATCCATGAGTTCCGGGGAGGTATGGGACAGATATTCGTTGACATCATGGCAGCGTTCCAGTTCAACATGCAGATGGTGGAGAGTATCACAGGTATCAACCCTATCGTACTTGGCGCAACGCCTAACCCGAACGCACCGGTTGGGACCACTCAAATGTCAGTGGCGGCAGTATCGAGTGTGTTGAAGCCGATCATTGACGCTTACCTGTCGGTTAAGACCAACGTGGCACAGGATATTTGCCGGTTGGTACATATCACAGCGCACACCTACCCGTTCTGCCGGAAACAGTATGAAAAGGTGATCGGTGAGTTCGACATGCAGGTGTTGTTGCAGGCAGACAAACACAACACGGAGTATGGCATCAGGCTTGACGTAAGGCCGGGGGACATGGAGAAGCAGGCAATGATACAGATGATACAGGCCGCTTCGCAAACAGACCGTGACGGGGCGACAGGTGGATTGAGTGGCATGGAGGGGATAATTCTTATCAGGCGGTTGGAATCCGGGATACCCATGGCACAGGTTGAGCTTGAATTTACTTACAGGCAACGAAGGAACATCAGGGAAGCACAGAAACGGGCTTCCGACAACGCTGCCCAACAGACACAACTCACCATGCAGTCAGCGCAACAGGCCGCACAATTACAAGATCAATCGGCACAGGCGCAGCACCAACGGGACGTTGAGTTACAGAAGCTAAAGAACGAAGGCGTATTGCAGAACACCCAATTGCAGGAAGGCTTGCGGTATGAGAAGGAAGCCAATGTACAGGGCATAAAGGCTGGTACAGAGAAGTACACAGCCGATGTGAAGTCTAATTCACAGCAGTTATCTGACTACATGAAGGCAGAGACAGCGAAACAGGTGGCAAGGGAGAAGACGACAAAAGATAAGGCCACAGCAGAGTAAACATTCCGTCAGTATCATAAGACCCGCCACGCCTCTACTTGTATGCGCACCATGGCGGGTTTTCGCTTTTAGCCCCCACAGATACTCTATTGATTTCGGCCATTGGCTGTGGTAATTTTGCCCCTGAACAACAAACAGCAAACATTTATGTCAGAAAAACACACAGTAATAGAAGGCACGATTGAAGAGATCAATGCCAAGTTCGCCGAGCAGCAAGCAGCGGAGCATCCACCCGCAGACCCACCCGAAGGGGAAGGTACGCCACCGGCAGACCCTCCAGCAGAACCACCCGCAGACCCTCCAGCCGCAGAACCGTTCGACAGGTACAAGTTCCTCTCCGAAACATTTGAACAGCCCATTGGCAGCGACGAGGACATCGTGAAGTTCAAGTCAACCGTTATCGAACGGATGAAACAATACGACGACCTGCAAAAACAATATGACGAGGCCGTTACCCAACTCAAAAGCTATAACCCACGCCAGCACTTTGCATCGGACGATGACTACATCGTGAACCAGCTCAAGATCAAATACCCTGACCAGAACCCGGAGGTTATCACCAAGGCTCTCACGTCAGACCTGAAGACCACCGACCCCGTGATGTTGGCAGCATGGAAGGAACTGCTCAACGACCCGAAGCACGAAGTGTTCTCCAACGAATCACAGGCATACAAATATGTGTGCAAGAAGTTTGGGTACGACCCTGAAATGGATTTTGCAGACCAGGACGAGGACGTTCAGATCGCAGTGAAAGCAGCGGCCAAAGAAGCCCGGACAGAGTTCGGCAAACTGAAATCACAAATTGAAGTGCCACAGACTATTGACCTGACTGCCGAGAAAGCCCGTCAGGAACAGGAGGCCAAGGCACAATACGATAAATTAAAGCCGTTGGTAGAACGGGACTTGAAACCAATTCAAGCGGGGCTTGAGAAGGTAGAGATCACCGCCAAAGCCAAGGACGGCAAACCCGAAGTTCTGATGTCATTTGATTTAGGGGACTTTAAGAACTCCAAAGAAGTACAGCAGACCATTGCACAAGTGACCGAAGCCATAGCCCGTAACGCACGGGAGTGGACACCGGAACTTGCTGAAAAGGTTGTAGCAGAAACTTTGAAGGACTTGCAAAACAGGGCTATCATTGCCAACCTGCCACAGATGTTCAAAGCCCACAAGGACGAACTCTACAAGCAGTTTATGGATGAGAAGTTCGAGAAAGAGAACAACTCCCGGCCATTAATCCCCGACAAAACAAACCCTAACATGACAGCGGAACAAAAGAAAATCACCGAATTAAAACAAAAAGTTAAACAGGACTTAGGGCTGACCGGAAGGCAGTTCTACGCAACTTAATTAAAAGGAGACCCAAACTATGTTATCCAACTTACCCGATTTGTCGAAAGGGGCAATTGCCAACCCGACCACCGCAAATATCCTCACCAGTGAGGAACTTGCTTCCATCATGCCCGAATACGCTGCTGAGTTGTGGCTGTCGTATGCCAACGGGCTTACGCTTCTCGATGTTATGACCTATGGCTTTGCAGACCGCAGTGAATTGGTTTCTGCCGAAAGCTGGTCAGCGTTTGTAGAGAACTTCCCAATTAAAACCATGACCGTTGGTGGAAACGTATCCGCTGCCGGTGGTGCAGGACAGACCGCTTCGTTCTCGCTTGCATCTACAGACCTTACCAACTCTTATGGCCAGACCAACTATGCTTACTTCCCCCGCGTTGACCAGGTGTGCTACATCGGATCAAAGGGTGCCATCAAGCAGTGCCATATCCGTTCTATCAGTCAGGTTACTTCAACCGTGACAATCACCATCCAGCCGTCCGACACCAATTACCAGATCACCGCTGCCGACATCGCAGTAGGAGTGGTTATCCCATTGGGTAACGTTGTGAAGTCCATCGAAAGTGGCCCGACCACCGGAACCAAAGTTGGTTATGACACCCTTACCTTCTACGCACAGGTTGTGAAAGAGGCCACCGGCTTCGGAGGCATGGAGCTTGCTCGTAAGAAATGGTACAACATTGACGGCAAATACTACTATGATCGTGACATTATGAAGAAAGAATGGATGCTCAAAGCTGGCATGAACATGTCCCTTATCCTTGGTGAGCAGGTGACAAACACCGCCATCACCAATGTAAGTGCAGCCGATTCTTCCAATGTACAGATCAACTCCAACATCGGTTTGTGGACTTGGGGCGACCTCAAAGGTTTTGACGTAACCTACAACGGGACTACCGGCTTTACCCCGACTGACCTTGATTCTGTTGGTGAATACTACCGTAGTGTAGGTGTTACTGCCAACCAAATCTTACAGGTTTGCGGTAACGGCTTCTACACCTCTGTTGAGAACGGTTGCAAAGACTCCATCACCGGAGCAAGTGGCGCATTGAACCACCTGTTTACCCCGGATGCTGGCAGTGGCGACAAAGACCTGACCATCGGGTTCAAATCAATCAAGAAAAATGGCTTCACCTATGTATTGCAGGAAGACCATACCTTCAACAACCCGTACCTGATGAAATCGCTCATGTACAACAACTGTATCTCCATCCCGATGTCAACCGTAAAGGATGCCAAATCAGGACAGTGGTTCCCGAACATGTCGATCCGGTATGTGGGAAATCAAACGTACAATCGTAAAATGATTGTTGGATACTTTGGTGGAATGGACGGATTTATGGCCCAGAACCTCAATACTCCTCCAATCAGTTCATCTGATTTAAACTATACCCATTGGCTAAGCCATTGGGGAGCTGAGATTCGCAACCCGTTCGAGCTTGTGCGTTTGTATCAGGCATAAACATTTCGTTATGAAAAGAAAAAAGGCGGTCATTGACCGCCTTTTTTAATAAGGACTTAACTATACAATACCTGACGAAACCATACCGCACCGCACGACACAATACAT
>CALBTS010000769.1 GCA_937968035.1 uncultured Methanomethylovorans sp. | reverse complement strand
TTAATTCAAGCATCTTCTGATTTACATCATCGCACCTGAAACATAAATGGTGGAACCCCCCTCCCCTGTTTACAAAATTTACCAGAGAAAAATTATCTTCAAGAGGTTCAATCAGTTTTATTGTTATACTTCCTTCCTTGGATAAAAAGGTCACTTTTACCTTTTGGAGTGAATTTTGAACAATCTCCGTCATTTGAGCGTAACCGAAAATATCACGCCAGTAAGCAATCCCTTCATTGAGGCTCTTAACAGCAAAGCAAAGATGATCTATTAGCATAATAATTCTGCAATATTTAGTGGACCCTTAACAAGTCTTGTTTCTCAAATAATCAAAACGGTAACATAAATTGAATACTCCCTTTCAGCAGACCACAGTTTAACAAATATAAGTTTTCTTTTCTGAACGTTTTCCCCTCATACTATGGTTTTCCGGATTTAGCTAGCTGTAAAACGTTTTACAAAATTAGATATTAAGGTTAACTTAGTGACTAAATAAAAAAAGCTGTTCCAGGAGTAATTCTTAGTTATATATTGAAATAATTAATGCTTATGAGTGCTTTTAATAAACTTATTAAAAATAGAATACACGGAAGACACATCGCTGAAGTACTGTTTACTTTACTTTTAGTTTTCATTTACACTTTTCTTGGAAAATACTTATTACCAGATGGTGTAAACGCTATTTTTGCTCAAAGGACCAGTTCCTTGCTTCTGGTTCCTCTGATTGTTTTTCTTGGTATTTTCTTGTTTCTTTTAAATCATATCTCTAGGAAAAAGGATACATTCTTTAGAAAAATTGACTCTCTTGACTATAAGGACATTATCCTCCTTTTATTGCCGATGACACCAATTACTCAGTATATACTTCTAAACCAAGACATACTGAGTCCTTTTTCTTCATTGGTTGTTTTTATGTTGTTTTTAGCACTTGCTTTTATACTTGCTATTTTGGTTCCTTGGGCACTTAGCGTTATTGCATCAAAAAAAGCATTAATGACTGTTGGATTAAGCGTGACATTCTTATTGTACAATATGAGTGCACTTTCGGCGCATTATTCATGGTATTTACATGGAAGTCTGAAAATCCAGCTCATATATCTTTCCTTGACTTTCCTTTTGCTTTATGGTGTACTCAAGATTAACAACAGATTCTCCTATCTGTTAGTAACCGCATTCTTTTTTATAAACACTACAGTTACTCTAATTAATAAAGATAATGTTACTGGTTCATTTGAGAGTTCTCCGGCAGAAAAAGAAAATGAAATTTCAGCATATCTTGACACCACCAAAATTGCCAGAACTCCTGATATTTTTCTGCTAATTTATGAGGCATATGCAAATGCTGAAACCATGATGAAGTATGGATTTGATAACTGTGAACAAATCCAATTTTTAAAACAAAATGGATTTACAATATATGATGGGGTGTACTCTGTCGGGGGCCATACCCTATCTTCAATGAGCAGGGTTTTTGAACCCGGGAAAAGCGTAGAGGGAAACGAAAATTCATATTACAGGACCATTTTGTCAGGTAACTCATCTTGCCTAAAAACTCTAAAACATTCGGGTTATAAAACTTTTGGGGTATTTCATTGCGATTACTATACTCAAGACCATATACCAACGTATGACATGATTTACCCTTCTGTTCGGCCTCTTATAATTGCAGGGGCAGGTTTATTAATACGTGCTATACTGATGGGGGAGTTTCGTTACAATGTTTCGTATTCCCCAGTAGACTATTCAGAATATGTTGAGAAGAAGAGAGAGATACTCTCTTTTCAATACAATTATCCCGTATTTTTATATTCTCATAACCAATTTCCTGGTCACAGCCAATCTTCAGGAAAGTGTTTACCGGATGAAACTCAAAAGTACATCGCAGGAATTGAAATAGCCAATACTGAAATGCAAGAGGATCTGAAAGCATTGGCCCTAGCCAATAATAATTCAATAGTTATTATTGCCGGTGACCATGGGCCATATCTCACAAAGAACTGCTCATCTCTACATGAATATGAAATTAATGAAATTGATCGACTAGACATTCAAGATAGATATGGTACATTCTTGGCTATAAAATGGCCTGATAAAGCCTACTCAGACCGTTATGATATTCAAATCTTACAGGATATCTTCCCCGCTTTATTCTCATACTTACTAGATAACGATTCAATATTTAATCAAACCAGAGCAGAAAGGGTAACTATTGATGAAGCCAGAGTTTCAGGCGTCCTGGTAAAAGATGGGTATATTGTTGGTGGCAGAGATGATGGCAAACCACTGTTTGAAAACCGAGGCACATCTTTGTATTAGTTCGACTATCAAAGTCTTTAAGCCTTCATCCAGGTTTCAAAAATAACTGTCTGATTCCTTAACCATTCATGCGATAATGTGCATGCATCCATTATACCTTTGAAAAGTTGTAATCGGGAAGCAAAAATGCAGTGAAAATGGGAACTGCAATGCAGTAAAAA
>CALBTS010000768.1 GCA_937968035.1 uncultured Methanomethylovorans sp. | reverse complement strand
GCAAGGGCTTTGGCAAGTTCTGTCTTACCTACGCCGGTAGGTCCCAGGAATATGAAGCTTCCAATGGGTCTCTTTGGATCTTTGATACCTGCATAAGCACGGATCACCGAATCAGCTACTGCCTTTACAGCTTCTTTCTGGCCTATGATGCGCTTGTGCAGGTTCTCTTCGATATGCACAAGTTTCTCACGCTGTCCTTCCAGAAGCTTGGTGACAGGGATCTTCGTCCAGACCGAAACGACATCTGCAATATCCTCTTCACCCACTTCTTCGCTCAGCAGCATCTCATCCTGCGTTCTCTTGAGCGCTTCCTCTTCCTGAGCATACTGGTGCTGCAGGGGGATAAGGGTTCCATATTTCAGCTTTGAAGCCAGCTCGAGGTTGTTATCGTTCTCGGCAAGCTCAAGCTGCACCTTGGCATCTTCTATCTGCTGCTTGATAGAGTTGAGCTTGGCTATTGTTTCCTTTTCCTGGCTCCACCTTGCACGCATGGCATCGGACTCTGCACGGATGTCGGCAAGTTCCTTTTCCAAAACTTCAAGGCGTTCCTTGGATGCCTCATCCTTTTCTTTCTTCAATGCCTCCTTTTCGATCTCAAGCTGCATTATTTTGCGGTCTGCCTCATCCAGTTCCGCAGGCTTGCTGTCTATGGCAGTTCTCTTCTTTGCGGCAGCTTCGTCCACCAAATCTATGGCCTTGTCAGGCAGGAACCTGTCAGCTATATACCTGTGGCTCATGACAGCCGCTGCCACCAGAGCTGAGTCCTTCAGACGCACACCGTGGTGCACTTCGTATTTTTCCTTAAGTCCACGCAGGATGGATATTGTATCCTCCACCGTTGGCTGTTCCACCGTCACTGGCAGGAAACGGCGTTCCAGAGCTGCATCTTTTTCTATGTACTTTCGGTATTCGTTCAGCGTGGTAGCGCCTATACAATGCAGTTCACCACGTGCCAGCATGGGCTTGAGCAGGTTTCCGGCATCCATAGCCCCTTCTGTGGCTCCGGCACCTACTATGGTGTGGAGTTCGTCAATGAACAGTATTATCTGGCCTTCCGATTCAGCAACCTCTTTAAGCACAGCCTTAAGGCGTTCCTCGAACTCCCCCCTGAACTTGGCACCAGCGATAAGTGCTCCCATGTCAAGGGCAACGATGCGCTTATCCTTCATGGCATCAGGTACATCTCTCTTTGCAATACGTTGTGCAAGCGCTTCGACTATGGCTGTCTTACCCACGCCAGCCTCGCCGATGAGTACAGGGTTGTTCTTCCTGCGCCGCGACAAGATCTCTATGGTACGCCTTATTTCCTGTTCCCTGCCGATGACAGGATCAAGCTTGCCCTGTGAAGCCAGCTCCGTGAAGTCGATACCATATTTCTTAAGCGGTTCCATTGTATCTTCCGGATTCTCTGAGGTGATACGTCTTCCTCCTCTTATCTCCTTGATGGCAGCAAGCAGGCGGTCCTTTGTGATGCCTTCACCTGCAAGTATTTTACCTACGATGGAATCTTTTTCCTCTGTAAGTGCAATAAGCAGGTGTTCCACACTGACGAACTCATCCTGCATCTTGCCTGCTATCTTGCTGGCAGAATCCAGCACTCTTCTGAGTGTCTGGGTCATATACACCTGTTCTCCTCCGGGACCGGATACTTGCGGCAGGCTTGCCAGCTTGTCCTCTACCTTCTCTGTGATCCTGCCCGGGTCCACATCCAGCTTCTGCAACAATGTGGGCACTAAACCCCCGGTTTGTTCCAGCATTGCCAGGAGCAGATGTTCACAATCTATCTGCTGATTATGATATCTGGCAGCTATCGTGGTTGAGCCCTGGATAGCCTCCTGGGCTTTCTGAGTGAAACGATTTAGATCCATATTTTTCCCCCTATGGTTCTATCCCTAATTATCAATGATCTTGATATGTATTATAAGCGCTGTTCGACTCGCTGTACTAAAAAATTGCTATTGGTTTTTCACAGAGATCTCCCATCTGTGGAAAACTGACTGTGCTGCTGCCATGAACCAGCATGTAAAAAGGATTGTAGGGCCATGGCCCGAAGGTCATGCCCACGTACCCAGATACAGGTGCAATAAAAATATGGTCATTTATGTCTACTCGATGAGGATCTTCTTCTTCTCTTCGATCTGCAGCTTTGGCAGTTCCACAGTGAGCACACCGTTCTCCAGTTTTGCCTTAGCACCCTCTGATGTAACTGCTTCAGGCAGGGTGAGTGTTCTTGAGAACATCTTGTATGTACGTTCCCTGCGCATGTATCCCTCTTCCTCGCTCTCGGTCTCCGTACCGGACTTTGCCGAGATGCTTATGAGGTTCTCCTGGACATCGATGTTGACATTCTGCTTTTCAACGCCTGGAAGGTCGGCTGTAACTATGAGCTTATCTCCCTGGTCCTGAACATCTGCAAGGGGAGCCAGGGTCTCAGCTTCAGTCCAGCGGTCTCCCAGAGTCATGTCCTTGAACATACTGTTCAACTGCTGCTGCATCTGTCTCATCTCGTCAAAGGGGTCCCATCTGGCTGTTCTCGCTGGAGTCCATCTTGTCAGTCCAAACTTCATTGTCTTTCACCTCTGCATTTCAGATATAGTACAGTTGATCTATATTTTTAATAAAGGAAGGCGATCAGATTATGATCGCAGCAGTCCTTTCATCTTTCTCGTCGTCGAAATCCGCAACCAGTACCTCAGTGGTCAGTACCATGCCCGCAATGGAGGCAGCGTTCTGCAGGCCACTGCGCACGACTTTCGTGGGGTCTATCACACCGGCTTCAAACAGGTCCTCGAACACATCGGTCTTGGCATTATATCCGAAGTTCGGATTTGCTTCTGTGCGCACACACGCCACGATCTCAGCCCCTTCTCTGCCTGCGTTGATAGCTATCTGGCGCATTGGCTCTTCAAGTGATCTTTTCACGATCATGGCACCTATCTGCTGATCACCATCGAGTTTCAGGTCATCTACCATGGATGTTGCATGGAACAGTGTTACACCGCCACCTGCGACCACGCCTTCCTCTACTGCTGCTTTGGTGGCGTTCAGGGCATCATCTATCCTCATCTTCTTTTCCTTGAGCTCGGTCTCAGTAGCTGCACCTACCTTTATCACTGCCACCCCGCCGCCGAGCTTTGCCAGACGTTTTTTGAGTTCCTTCTTCCTGTAATCAGACTCTGTGACATTGACCTGTGACTCTATGAGCCTCATCC
>CALBTS010000767.1 GCA_937968035.1 uncultured Methanomethylovorans sp. | reverse complement strand
AGATCGTATTCGGTGACTGGAGTTCAGACGTGTGCTCTTCCGATCTGTTGTCTGAGGTGTATCAGACTCCGGTTGAAATCCAGGAAATAAAGCATGGAGTATATTGCATGAGGAGCCTGAGTCATACCGACAGAGCGGGGAGAAATCCGTTACGTTTCGCACGAACAGTGAACAGTTTTATGGCTCAGAGGAATTCTGAGATTGTGGTTTACCTCTATCCGACGGTATTTGTTCTTAAGGATTTTTTCTATCTGGTATATTTCAAGTATCTTAAGAGACGAAGGTTCTTCTGTGAAATAAATGAGCTTCGGGCAGCCTCTGCTTTCTCTGGTACTCCGCCCGGAAGACCTTTGGCCTGGCTTCTCTACTGGCTGAAATCATCGGTTGACTATCTTGTATATAAACTGAATGAGTTTCAGGTTCTGCTATACGACGGTATAGTTGTGATCTCCACCAGTCTCGAGGGGTATTTTTCAAATTATGCACGCAAAATCCTTAAGGTACCGATATTATGTGATTCTGACCTGATTAATGTTCTTACACCACCGCGGCTTGATCCAAATTCTCCTTTTAAAATATGTTTTGCAGGCTATATTAAATGTGAAAAAGAGGGTTTTGATATCCTGTTTGAAGCATTTTTCAGGGTGAATCAGGATTACAGGACAGAATTATTCCTATATGGTATTTTGGAGGATACAGACAGGAATACACTGGAAAAGCTTTCTGACGAATATTGTCTCCGTGACAATGTATTCTACATGGGGAATATTGCGCCTGAGAAATTACAGGATGAGTTCAGAAAATACAACCTTCTGATTTTGCCACGTCCTCTGAAAAACAGGACAAAGTACGGTTTCTCCACAAAACTCTCTGAATACCTTGTTTCAGGAATTCCTGTTCTGGTCACTGATGTCAGTGACAATGCTTTATATATCAGGGATGGTTTCAATGGATACATAATATCTCCGGGATCTGCGTCTGCAATGGCAGATAAAATACTTGAAATTATAAGGGATTACAATTGGCAAGCAGAGATTGTGATAAAGAATGCACATCAAACAGCGCGGGAGAAATTTGATTACAGGTTATTTTCACATGACTATGTAAATTTCTTTTGGTCACAAAACAAGATAACAGAGATCGAAAAATAAAATATAAGTGAAGATACTTTTCGTCATAGACACCCTGGGTCCGGGAGGTAAAGAGAGACGGCTCACAGAACTGCTGAAAGCTCTTATCATGCAACATGAAATTGATTTTGATCTTGTGGTTATGAGTGAAAATATTCATTACGAGGAAATACATGATCTGAGGATTAAAGTTCATAAAATCACAAGAAAGACCAAAAGAGATTTCACTGTTTATAAAAAGTTCTATGATCTCCTCAGGCACCACAAACCTGATATTGTACATTGCTGGGATAGTATGACAGCTGTTTACATGGCGCCACTTGTTAAAATTCTGGGGTTAGTATTTATAAATGGCATGGTGATCGATGTGCCTTCAGGGATCAAGGTTCTTAATAAACACTGGATGAGAGGAAAGCTGACCTTCCCTCTGTCCACAGTTATCGTGGGCAATTCGGAAGCAGGTCTGAAAGCCTACTGTGTCCCTGCAACTAAAGGAGTAGTAATATATAACGGTTTTAATTTCAGTAGATTGGAAAACCTTACTCCACGTGAGAATATTATTGGAGAATTGAATATAACAACCAATCTGATTGTAGGAATGGTTGCCACATTCTGGGAACGAAAAGACTACCCTACATTTTATGAAGCAGCACAGATTTTACTGAAAAAGAGAAGTGACGTAACATTTTTGGCAATAGGCTCAAATACAGATTCTGAGAAGTCATTAAGGCTGTTGGATAGTGAAGTTAGACCGAACTTCAGGTTGCTTGGCAAACGCACAAATGTTGAATCATATATCAATATAATGGACATAGGTGTGCTCGCAACCTTTACTGAGGGTATCTCCAATGCTGTCCTTGAATATATGGCCCTTGGGAGACCGGTTGTTGCCACTGGCGGAAGTGGAACCGAAGAGTTAGTGGAAGATGGCATTACAGGCTTTCTTGTCAGAACCTCTGATCCGGTTCAGCTGGCTGAGAAATTAGAGACGCTCCTCAATGATGAGGCCCTGAGAAAAGGGATGGGATTAGCAGGCCGCGAACGCGTTTGCGAACACTTCTCAATCGATCGGATGGTCAATGAATACACTGAATTGTATAAACGAATTGCTTGATAATATTACCCGGGAGTAAAGACGTAATAATGGCAGATGTAAAAAGGATAATGATTATTGACTTTACAAATTATGAAGATTACCCTATCGGGGGGTACCTTTCTTTTGCCAGGAATCTTATGTTCTCGTTCGGATCATCATTAGCCCTCGTAGGTATTACCACATCTTCTGAAGATCCTGTGGGTAAATGGTTCAAAAAGAATATAAACGGCACTGTTTATGATTTTTTTGCCATGGCCAGGTACAATAAGACAAAAACCAAGCATATAATCCCTGACAGACTTGTAAGCTATTGTCTGGTAAAAAATTATCTAAGAAAGATACGAGAAATAAAAATAAACAATATTTTCCTGCAAAGGCAGGAGATGCTTCTGGCAACAAACAGCAGGTCTGAGAATATCTGCTTCTGTTTCGCAGGACTTGAAAATCCGCTTTCAATTTCGAAGTACAAATATGCTCAATATTTTTCTAAGCTTTTTGAAAGGGTATTCTTTAAACGAATAAAAATAATTAATACAATCTTAGCTTCTGGTGATAATAATGCAATCAGGGAAATGATTGGGAGAAGCAAAGGTTTGTTGCGAGCCGATCAGATAACAATGTTCCCAAGCCGGATAAATACAGATATCTTTAAGCCGCTGAATAGAAATGAGATCAGACAGAAGTTGAATATTTCTTCAGGCACAACTGTCATTTTGACAACGGGCAGATTAGCTCCTTTAAAGGGATGGAAGTTTATGATTGATAGTTTCAAACTATTCATGAATAAGGTTTCAGACACGCTCTTATATTTTATTGGAGAGGGAGAGGATTATGATTTAATATTGAAGTATATTTCAGATAATAGTTTAACGAATCACATTATCCTGGCTGGAAAAAAAAGTCAGGCTGAAGTAGCTTTGTTTTTAAATGCAGCAGATCTCTATATTATGGCGTCTTATAAAGAGGGTTGGTCGACATCTCTGATGGAAGCAATAGCATGTGGAGTTCCAGCATGCGTGACAGACTTCAGTTCGGCCTCAGAGATTATAATTGAAGGAGAAAATGGATTTATTGTCAGAGAACATCGTGAGGATCTCTTTATTGAAGCCATGATGAAATCCGTCAAACTTCCCAGACCTGTGAAGAATGACAATGTTTTAAGATTTGCTGCTGACAAACTAAAAGAAGACTTATTAGGAAATTGGCAATTATCATGATGAAGATTCTCAGAAAGATGCTGCAATTGTACCAGATCCATATTAAATGGAGGAGATATTCATTTGGTAAAAACCTTCATGTGGGAAGAGGTGTGAATATGTGGGCTAAGAATGGCATATCAATCGGAGATAATTTCTATATGGGGAAGTATTCGCAAATAGAATGTGATGCTATCATAGGAGACGATGTGATGTTAGCGAACTTTGTTGCACTTGTGGGCAAGCATGATCATAATTATACACAGGTTGGTATTACTATGCGGCATGCAAGCAGGATAAGAGATACTGATTATAACTGGAAAGGAATTAACGAAAAAGTAGTTATTGAGGATGATGTCTGGGTAGGCCATGGCGCCATAGTTTTAACAGGAGTGATTGTTGGAAAGGGTAGCATAATTGCTGCGGGTTCAGTGGTAACAGGTGATGTTGAACCCTATTCAATTTATGGAGGCAATCCGGCCAGGAAAATCAAGGATAGATTTTCAACCGAAGAAGAAAAGGCTGAGCATATCAGACTGTGCGGTTTAAAGGGCTCAGATGCTGGAGAGGAAAATAAAGATAACAGAAAATAATATTTTGATAATGTCATCAGGTATTAAAGATTTCGTTTCTGGAGTGGCTATTGATGAGGTTAATATCTTCGATATAAGGATCAATCCTCTGAGAAGATTTGAATTCTTGGTAATTATTGAAAGCGCTATCAGGAACGGGCGGCAGCTTGCGCAATTTGGGGTCAACTCCGCAACAATAAATGATATCGTCAGGAATAAGGAATTCAAGCATACTATCAACAGTGCTGATCTTGTGCATATTGATGGTATGTCAGTGGTCTGGGCTCTGCGGTCATTTGGATACACTGTACCTGAAAGGGTAGCAACTCCTGATCTTGCAGATGATATACTTGCTATGGCAAACCGTGAACGGATGAGTATTTTCCTCTTTGGTGCGCAGGAGAATATCCTTTCGTTGTGCCGGAAAAATATTGAAAAGAAATTTCCAAACATCGTAATCGCCGGAAGTCGAAATGGTTATTACAGGCCTGAAGAGGAGAAAGACATATTCGACCTTATAAACAAGGCTAATCCTGACATTCTTTTCCTCGGGATGTCCTCACCAAAGAAGGAGCTCTTTTTTGAAAGCTACAGGCATAGATTGGAGGCAAGGTATATACTTGGCGTGGGTGGTTATTTCGATATTATATCCGGGCTGATCAGGAGAGCTCCCCGATGGATGCAGGATACCGGCCTTGAATAGATCGGAAGAGCGTCGTGTAGGGAAAGAGTGTAGATCTCGGGGGTCGC
>CALBTS010000766.1 GCA_937968035.1 uncultured Methanomethylovorans sp. | reverse complement strand
TTTTACCTTCAGGATACTTTATTACCCTGACAATAGATGAACTGTAAAATTGCAGCTCTACTTGAATGTCATTGATAGTTGCCTTAATCCCAAAATCTGTCTTCCTGTAAGCTTGGGCATTACACGCCAAGCTGGTTACAACAACCAGGACCAGACTTAAATTAATTTTTAAAGATCTCATTAAATAAACACGACATTAACATGACATATTACTTTGCAGCCGGACAGGAACTTTCAAGTATTAACTTAACTGCAGCATAGCCAACTGCATTGAACATCTCTTCAACATGGTTTGTATAATCGGGATCATGGCTCATAATCGCATCCTTTACCATAAAGGCATTATAATCTTTGTCTTGTGCTCCAACCCAGGTTGAAAGAACACACCCGACAGCACTAAATCCACATAGGAATATAGTATTGCTTCCTTGCTCCCGGAGAATTTTATCCAGGTCTGTCTTATTGAAACTATTTGGATAAGTCTTGATTACTCTGACATCTTCGTCCTTGATTAAAACCGAGGCTGGATATTCAAACAGCTCGGTACCGGGCTTAGCCCCGGAAGCATCATCCTGATGGTAAATTCTTATGACAGGATAGCCGTTACTGCGGAATAGTCCAATCAAGTTGTTGATGAAGTACATACCAATCTCCTTTTCTCTTTCGGGAACCATACCTAAGTAAACGTTTTGAATGTCAATGATCAACAAGGCCGGCTTAATCTGAGTTTTGGTTTGCTCTTGCCCATCCTGTGAAAACAAGTTACCTGAAACAATCGTAAACAGGATTGTGATGATAATAGTGATCTTTTTCATTGTAATTTTTGTTATCAAGTGTAAAGTTATGATTTTTTCCGGCTCGATTTTGACACCGAAAAATTTGCAGATTTACTTTTCAATCGTAAATTTGCAAGTAATCCCAAATTTGCAAGAAAAATGATTGGACGAAACATAACAGAAAAATTACTATCAATGGGAAACAAATTTCCTGTTGTTACTCTAACAGGTCCCAGACAGTCAGGTAAATCCACATTACTTAAATCAATATTACCTGACTATAACTATGTTTCTATGGAAGACCCGGATAATAGACTGCTAGCTCATGATGACCCGCGTGGCTTTTTAAAGTCTTATCCAGATAAAACCATAATAGATGAAGTTCAGCGCGTGCCGGAACTGTTTTCTTACTTGCAAACTCATGTGGATGCTGAAAATAGAGAAGGTATGTATTATTTGGCCGGTTCTCAGAATTTTCTATTAATGCAATCTATCAGTCAATCACTAGCAGGTAGAACGGCTATACTCAAATTGTTGCCCTTTTCGCACTCTGAATTGAAAAAGGCAGAAATTTTACCTACATCTGTCAATAACGAAATCTTTCAGGGGGGGTATCCGCGAATTTTTGATAAAAAGATTCAACCAACTGATTTCTACCCGAGCTATATTCAAACTTATATTGAAAAAGACCTTCGATTACTGAAAAACATTGATGACTTAAGTAAGTTTATTCGGTTCATAAAGCTCTGTGCAGGACGTATAGGACAATTGCTAAATTTATCTTCTCTTGCCAACGAAACAGGTATAGCTGTTTCAACTGTTCAATCCTGGTTATCAGTTTTGGAAGCCAGTTATATTATCTATCTGCTGAAACCCGATCATAATAATTATTCAAAAAGGCTCATAAAATCTCCCAAGCTGTATTTTTGGGATACAGGGTTAGCGTCATCCCTGTTGGGTATTGAAGATGAAAAGCAACTATCAACCCATTTCCTGAGAGGTGGCTTGTTCGAGAATATGGTTATTAATGAATTCGTAAAAGATGCATTGAATAACGGGAAAGAACCAAATTTAACTTTCTGGCGTGACAGTACAGGTAATGAAGTTGACTTTCTCTTTTCTAAAAAAGGGAAACAGCTGGCTTATGAGATTAAATCCGGGTCCACGTATTCATCGGATTATTTTAAAGGAATAAAAGTATGGGCCAATCTATCGAAAACAAGCCCTGAAGACTGTTACGTGATCTACGGCGGAGACAAGAGACTATCAACCTCACATGGTGAAGTAATACCATGGAATGAGTTTTAGCATTCTCCGTCTTGGTATGGATGTTATTTCATATCTTTAATATCCAAATAACATGGGACAAGCTGCTTTAACGGCCCATAATCTTCCATAGCCATTATCACAAATCCTGCCCAGCATGTACCAATACCAAAAGCAGGCGCGGCAATGTCAATATGTGTCATTGGAATAACTGCTTCCGGAGGCAAAAACAATGGCGCCCGTTCAATCATCCCGGGACAAATTCTTTTCAACCCGGATATTCAATGATTCCCCACTGCTTCCCGAGGTCTTATCACATGAAATCCATTCTACAGTCTGATCATTTCCCAATTAAGTCCGTTAGTGGTAACAACAACTTCAACAGAATCTTCAGAAAAACCACATTCTTTTTCAGTTACTGATAGTGATATTGTAGGAGGAGCAGCAGATTGTTTAACTTTTAATTGCGCAGTGGCCGACTCGGCAAAAAAATCCACTGCGGCCTCCCTTTCCACAGCCAAAGAATTTTTCTTCACAATAACATTTCTGTGGGATACGTGATGTTTAGATCGGAAGAGCGTCGTGTAGGGAAAGAGTGTAGATCTCGGTGGT
>CALBTS010000765.1 GCA_937968035.1 uncultured Methanomethylovorans sp. | reverse complement strand
CCACCGAGATCTACACTCTTTCCCTACACGACGCTCTTCCGATCTATTGAGCTTGGTTTCGATATACAGGTAAAGGATTGAAAGGTAAATCCCTTCTTTTCCCGCATCTGTGCTTCTATCTATCCGTTGGGTTATAAACTGCTATTTATCTACTGATTCAACCCATTTGGCCATTTGTCTGATGCAGCAACGCCTGCAAGCAGATATGTGGTAGCAGCTGAAAAAATCACATTGCCAGCGCAATAACCCTTATAGATTCCTGTTGGTCCTCCTCCTGAGCAAAGAGAACCAAGAATGACCCCGCCCACTACTTCACCAACAGCAAGTGTTGACTTCATCTGGCTTGCAGAATCAGAGTTCTTCTCATAGCAGAAATTAGGTTCAGTATCAGGATATCCTGTTCCCTTTACAGTCACGCATGATATTGTTTGTTTTGGGTGTGGCAATATTCCATCCTCTTTCACGCATTTCTTGTACTTTGTGCCCTGCTCATAATTATAATATTTCATGCTCTGATAAGCAAAATTGCTTTTGCGAGTACTATCTTCAATTCGTTCACTCGTTTCTGTTATTTTGTAAACAATATCTTCTTGAACATTCATTTTCTTTTTATTATCCTCCATAGTTTTCTCATACCACTCTTTCATATACGCATTGGGTTCATTGCTATTTTCACCCATGCTGCTCAGATACCTCAAAGCAGCATCAAACTCAACAGGATCATCATGTATTGAACCATACGTATATGTTGTCACCCTTGACTTCTCGCCATCTTCATTCACATAGTCAAATTCAATATCCCTGCCCAAATAAACCTGCCCTGGGAAAGACAAAGGCACATGATGCATATCAATTAACTGATATTGAACAGGTGCATTTTCAGTTGACACCATCGAAGTTCCAGAAGACCAAATCATCTTCAGGACATTGGCAGGTTCAATTCCATAACCCCATTCATCAATCACCGCAGCAGTATATATTTTATCATTAGGGTAGTAATCCGAACACTGGCAATCACCCATGGAAATCGTCAGATCCGCCTTGCACGGCGAAGCAAGGAAAAACACATTATTCTTGTCCCCGTCACGAATTTCAACATAAGGCTTATCTGTTGCAGCAGGAGTTGAAGTCATTATCTTCTCTTGTGTCAAAGTCCCGCTCTCCATGCTATTGGGCCATTCATTTCCATAAAGGCAGAGATTATCAGTCCCGCAATTGCTTGCATCTCTCAGATCCATCTGCATATCAAGTGTAGCAGCAGCAGCTATAAATCTCACATTAGATCACAGTAAAATTGAAGCGAAATTTATCCTCTTATCCCGGCTTTCCCTCGCAAATGCATCTTTATACAAGAACTGCTAATGAATAATCATGCAGTACACAATAGTCCTTGAGGTTGCAGAAGAAGGTGGATACACTGCACGCTGTCTGGAACTTCCGGCAGCGATAAGTGAAGGGGATACCAAAGAGGAAGCTCTGGAGAACATCAAGGAAGCCATCGAGCTGGTGCTTGAAGTTACCGAGGAACAGGCCAGGGTGCTTGGCGAGATCGCAAAGGTTGATGTTGCAAGTGCCTGAACTCCCTGGTGTTCAATTCGTTGGGGAAATGTTCATACTAAACACATAAAAGATCTGTTTTTGGCAGAACCTTCTCTATAAAACAATACTTTTCCCTACATACCCCATCGCAAACATAATATAAAATGCGCCAGTTTCCATCACTGACTTATATAAAGTC
>CALBTS010000764.1 GCA_937968035.1 uncultured Methanomethylovorans sp. | reverse complement strand
CGGCTACCACCGAAATCTACACTCTTTCCCTACACGACGCTCTTCCGATCTGAAATCTATAAGGAAATGCTGAACTATACTGACGACGTTGTCAAAGAGAAATCTGATTTCTTTTCTCTGCGCACACTGGACCGGATGTATATCACAAAACCAAACCGGCCCATCTCCAAGGAAGTATTCCAGTTGATTCACAATTTCCTGGAGCATGGCCCGTCAGCCGGCCTGACTACAGCGCAGGTGCAGACCATGCTGGCAAAAAACAAGCATTACCGGGAACTGCTCAAGCTGCCTAAGGAGTTTGATCTAATGCACGAGCTCCTACAGGGCAAAGCAGCCAAGTTCATGCCGTTCAAATATATCATGGATGCGAACAGTTTCATCGAGCAGACTGTCCGTCTGTCCGCTTATACCTGGGAGCTGATGAACGGTTCGACAGTCGATGAAGCAATGGACAAAATCCTGCGCACACATTTTGACTACAGCATGAAACCAAAATGGATGATGTACGCAGAGTATGTCATTCCATTTGCTTCGTTCTTTGTCAACAATACCGCCTACTGGATTGATGTTCTGGATCGTCAGCCCTGGGTTGCTGGAATCATGGCGGACATGGCACGCCCGATCTGGAACCGGGACGAATACTCGCATCGGGAAATCAATGAGAACCGCAGCCTGCAGTACAACATCCTGGCGGGCAACGTGGTCTTTAACGACAACCTCACATTGAAACTGAACCCTTCTGCGCTGGATGCTATCCGTGCTCTGGTTGACCCGAACGAATTCTATACCCGGGTTACGCCTTATGTCCGCATACCTGGCGAAGAACTGCTCAAGATGGCAGGGATCATGGAGAAAGACGCACATGGAATCAACTGGGCAAAGACCCTGGCCACCAATCTGCCGCTGCTCGGGCCGATGATTCAGAAAGGCTGGTGGGCACCGGAAGATGAACCGTGGGATTACGGCTCCATCCAGCAGATCTATGAGCGTACCGGCAAGTATCTGCCGATGTCGCTGCCGTCCATGTTCGGTGCGGTCCAGCGCAATTATTACTTTGCCTATCCCGGAAGCGATATGGTGTACATGACGCATGGCCGGGAGAAATATCAGGAGCATTTAGGTAAGGGTGCATTTGCTGTCGAAGGAAAACTACAGTACCAGGCAGAAGTATATCTGCGTCAGGTATACAGTTCCAAACCGCGTAAGCTCTATGCACAGCGGTACTACGCCCCGAAGAAACCGAAACGTACTTACCAAAAAAAGCCCAGGAAACTTTACGTCTCCAAGGCTTATGCCCGGTCAATGTATCCGCCGCGTATGGATCTCTATGCAGGAGCCCGGATACTGGCTTCGGTCAGGAATACGCAATTCCGTATGCCGACCGCTAACCGGATCATGACTTCGGTTAAACCGGCGCTGGTGCGCAGGCTCTATACAGGCAGCGGCCAGATCCGTTTCAACAACCGGTTGATCCCGGTCACCGCAGCGAATCTGGCCACCAAGCTGAAATCCAGTTGGAGCAACCTGCGTTAGCAGTGCTTGTTCTTGGGATGGTACATGTTCTTCGTAGGAGCGTTTGCAAGCGGCGTATCTATGGACAAAGACACAGCGATGATTTCATCAATCCGGATGTAGATATCGGCCCATTGGGACTGGACATAGACCACATCTTCAGCGACATTCATGATCCTGGCTGAGAAGTTCTGTTCGTTGCGCAGATAGATCTTGACGATCTTGCCGCACAATTTCTGCAGTACGGCTTTCACCTGATCAGGCCCCGCAGCTTCTCGATCTGCTGCCACAGCTTGTGGCCTTCCATCAGAATCTGATCCTGAATCCGCTGGTCCTTGTCGATTTTGAAAGTATACGCTGTCCAGTCTTTGTCCCTGAGAGAAACGAGATGTCCGAAGGGTGCGTTCAGTGCCAGCATCTGCACCTGGATTTGCACCAGGTAGTAGGGCGGAACGCCATAACAGGTGGCCGAGGACTTGATGTAGTCCAGGATATCCTGATGGGGCGGCCTGATCCACGGCCCTTTATCCGGAGCATAGTTCCAATACTTGTCTGCGTAGGTCGAAGTGAACTTGGCTTCGATGGGAATACAAACGCCGTTCACCTGGGCAATGCCGTCGAAGTTGACGGTCAGCCAGGGGAAATCTTTATGCCGATACATGGTGGTCGGCTTAATAATTTCCAACTTCAGTTGTTCACTGGCCTTGCGCAGGATCAGCGGTTCCAGGTCAACACCTTTGCGGACATTAACTTTTTCACCGATGTCCTGTTCTTCCTGGGTCCAGGTGGTCTGCAGTTTGTTTTGCAGCACGTCGTCACGGGTGCGGAACTTATCCATTGTGCCCAGCACTGCCGACATGTCGGAAGCGCCTAAGCCATTGCGCCGCATCATGGCAAACTGCTCGGGAGTCAGGGTCATGGTGTCTTCCTGATCTGCGTCGCAGGTTTTGAGAATCTGTTTCTTGAATAGATCTTCGAGTTCTAATACTTGCATGATAACCTCACTTGTTGTAGAAGTAGCTGAGATGCAGCGCATGGCGAAGCGCATCCAGCTCATGACGGTTGATCGGCATGAACGGATCGACCAGGGCGAACCCCCGTCCATGCGGGCGGATGATACCTTTTTTCAGAAGCACTTTGTTATCCCAGCGCCGCTTGACTTCGCTGGCGGTTTGGATGAACAACGGCAGCTCATACTTGTCGCAGGTCATCTTGAGGATGCCAATCAGCTGGCTGGTTTCAAAGCGAGAATTGACCTGAGACTGCGCCTTGTCGGCATAAAGCAGATAATCTTCCATGACGATGCTCATGCCGTGCATACCATACTTTTGGTTCAGCGACTCCAGCAGCCGAACGTGGCTGCCCCAGTAGGCGGTGTCACAGGGATATTCTGTGGCGTGAATTGAATTCTTATGAACAACTTTATTTTCCAGTGCATTAAGCAGCACCCATCCTGAGGTGCCTTTGCCTTCTTCAAACGCACCGGAAGGATCGAGGCCGAGAATGTAATTGTATTTCAATACGGCTCCTCCTTGTCGGGCATCTGAGCGAAATTGATTCCGCCCAGTACCTGGGTGTTTTGATTGGTTTGATATTCCTGCATGCGGTTTTCAAAATCAGCCAGGTGCAGCATAGTCTGAGCGATGCTGCAGCCCAACTTGGTTGCGCACAGCTGAAGAAAAGCATACTCTTCGTCAGTCATGTACACATGCAGAACCTTTTTACGAATCTTTTCTTTAGCCATGTGCTTCGCCTCCTTCAGGATTCTTGATTGCTTTCTTCTCTGCCCAGCAAGTGATGGTCATTTCCATTTCTGCTACGATGGGGACCAGTGTGTCCGGCCAGGTTTCCATAATCTTCTTGTATTTGTAGAACAGTTCCATAGGATCGTCCTTGTGTTTTTCCCAGCTGTTCTCATCGTGGATGGTCATCTGCATCCGAGACTTGATTTTGTGATCCCGGGCGTATTCCCACATCTCCCGGATCTTCAGCTTGAGCAGGAACGCGCCGGAACCCTGGATCAGCATGTTGATCAGGTTATGTCCGCTTACATTATAATATTTTATCCCGAACAGATTTTCAGCGCAAGGCTCCAGCATGGCGATTTTCTCACAGTAACGGTGATAATCACGCACACCTGGAAACGCACGGTAATATGCCTGGTCGATCTTGCGGATCTGTTCGTCGGTGAATTCCGGAAACATGGCCTTGATACGTCCAAACTGGGCCCCGTAGTTCTTGGCGAAGTTGATGCGCTTGCCCAGGGAACGCAGATGTTTATAATCTGCAGCTTCCGGGGTGGTATCAAAAGCAATCTGAGCTGTGGCACCGTGGACATCAACCGGTTCCCAGCGTTTAGCCGGGTCTTCTTCAAGATACCACGGCTCTTGCCAACGGGCCACATGTTCCGGATTTTCAGGATTGAACTTGACGGCATGCGAATCATAACACTTGAATGGCATGTACGCCCGGCAAAGGTTGAGATCACCCTCACCTACCAGCAGTGTGTAAAGTGCCTGCAACCGAAGTTCAATCTGACTGTAATCCAGATAGACCAATGCGTCATACTCTCCTCCGCTTACTCGTACCAGCCGACGAGGATGGAAGAGCTCCCGTCCGTCAGCCGATACAATCGCGTCTTTGGGAAATTGCTGGAAGTCTGACGTAACTCGTCCAGATACCGTACCCACTTGATTGATCTGGGTATACAGTCGATCCTCACCAGAAAGACTTCGGATGAATCGAAGAAGATATGTACTGTACCATTTCTCCAATGTGCGCAGTTCTTGTAGAGTGTCGATAAAATTTGCTCCAGCAGGATTTTCTCCTGAATGTTTGAGAGTACCCGCCAGACGAGAAAGCTCTTCAGCTTCTGTGCTTTGGCAAGGGATACCGAAATGATCCCGGAGTAATCTGAGAATCTCTGCGTTTTGGTTACACCGGACTGGCGTTCCGGCAAGGGTGACAAGATCCAGCCGGCGGCTTCGGATATATTTTTTAAGTGTGGTCTTTGCATAATTCAAATACTCCTTGTCTGCTGCAAATCCTACAGTCTCCATATCCAGGAAGGGCAGGATCATGCGGTTCTCCAGGTCAATAGCATTTTGTGTTTTACGCACGTCAATGATTGGACGGGTAGCCAGCAGCACTTCGCCCATCCAGACGATGTCATCCAGCGCATAACGGACAACCAGATCACGGAGAAGCTGGTTATACGGGATGCTGTCTGCTTCCACCAGCACGTCGAAGCGTCCGTCCAACCAGCGGGGCAGCCATTCCCGCCATTTGAAATAAGCGATGCGGTCTGCTTCCGGCAGGTCTTCCGGCTCGTTGAGAATGTCGTCAAAGAAAGGTTTAAGTTCCTTCATCTTGCGGCCCTTGAGGTATACCTTTAGAAGTTCCCGATTAAAATTAGAAGCCATCGCTGTCTTTTCTGCATTCAGCGCAGCTTCATGTTGCCGGGCACGAGGGTCGATATACCTGGCAGCATAGGGCTTCAGTCCTAACGGCACACCGCCGAACCGTTCCGGAATAGCATCTGACGCATGCCGGATATAGAACATGGTATCTGTAACATTCTCTGTCCGGTATTCGTAGCCGCCGTTCCGCAGCATATGCAGATCAAATTTGGCATTGTGGATAACCAGGCACTCTGCCTGGGCAGACATCTTCAGCCAGAACTTAATGACCTGGTCAGCCAGCTTAGGCTGCTTTTCAATGTCTACGCAATAAGCATAGCCTTGTTTTTTGAGATGATTGAAGTAACCCCACTGAACCAGGAACGGTTTGTCCCGCATGATATGCAGGCCAGTCGTCTCTGTGTCCAGCAGGGTTTCCGTTCCATGTTCTTCCAGATACCGGTATGCCATCCACTTGGCCTGAGCATTGGTGGTGATGTGTTCCTTATGCCACTGATATTTCATTCATGCTCACCCACTCTCAGGACCCGGGTATTCCGGTTAATGCGGGCCATGCCCAGACGGAATCGTTCGGTCGGCAGGATGTCATACTTATTGAAACGCACGAACATACCCGCCACCAGCTTGGACATTTGCAGGGAATACTCATCGTTGGACATGCCGGTCGCTGCCTGCAGGGCGTTCTTGCTGGTAGAGGTCATACGTTCCAGATGGATGAGCAGGGCCGGCTGCTTGAGATAAATTTCCTGCAGCAGCTCGACCCCGGCATCATCTATCTCAGCATACATCCGCTCGTATTGGACATATTCCTTCAGTTTGAAGGTCGGGTTGTCATACAGGGCAACCATGAACTGGACCGCGTAGTCCACATGTTCACGCAATACGACAATATTATGATAGGTATCATCTGTTGAAACTACATAGCCCGCTATTGCAATAGCCAGCCGAGCCAGTTTCTTCCATGCCTCTGTTCCGAATATTTTTATATGGCAGCCATATGTTTCGTTCAGGGCGTTGGCTTGTTCGATAAGATATCGTCCAACGTCAGCTGAGATTGCAACCTCGGCAGCGCTCCTTGACCAGATCCACCGTATGCGGGTACGGTAGAGATCAGTTCCAAAGGCGGGGACAGGTTCCCAAAAGGGATCAAGGCGCTGATTTCCTCTGTCTCCCAGGACGCAGATGAGGTCGTATCTTGCAATATCTTCTGCAGTGCCAACGAGTTCAGCAAGAATGCTGATTCCGTTAGGATAACTTGCAATCGACTTAATGCTTCCGTCAACTGAGCGAACATTTGTGAGGGCGAGCATTCGGACAGTTGCTGGGAGATTAAGGGTTCCAGACACTCGGGTAATACGGACTTCATTTGAGCTTCGTATGTCTGTGAGTTCTTTGATAATATTTGCATTTGACTTTCCAAGCTCTTCAAAGATGATAAGTCCTCGGTGATTTTGCGGGATAATTCCAGCGCGAGTTTGATAGGTTCCTCCAATTTTATTACTCCCTCCTACCAGGCCGGGAATGGTTGCCGCATTCCCTGCCAGCGAGACCAGCGCCCCAAGGGCGTAGGTGCTGCGCATTGCTTCTGCAGTTGAGGATTTGCCCACCCGGGATTCGCTGACAACCAGCGTATCCAGGTAGCCCCGGACATTCTTCTGATTGCCGAAGTTGAATTCCAGCACTGTATGGTAGGCAAAGTCCATCGTTTGGATGAGCGTGTTGTTACCGTTATACCCCAGGATAGCCTTGAACCGTTCTGTAATATGTTCAACTTTCTGGGCGACTGTGCCCGGCAGCTGTTGAAACACACGCAGATGTTCAATGACTTCCGGTGTAACCTGAAAATTGCTGACCGAATCGTTGGCCTGGACAATGCCGGTAATCAGCATGGTCAGCTGCTGTCCCTTGTAGGGGTGTGGCGCCAGTTTATAGGTTGCGAGATATTTCTTGCCGGATTCCAGTTTGCAGCCTATGGTGTAGGCTACATATTCCATGGGTACTACATCTCCGGCCTGCGTTTCAAACATATCGGAAACGTAGGCTTTATAAATTGTTTCCTTAAAAGGCAACTTGAATTTGATATAAGTTTCTTTCTGAGGAATCCTGAGCACGGAACGGTAGTTCTTCTGAAGATCTGATTCAGTAAAATTATTATCCATCATATGCAGAATATCCTGGGCTGTGTCTTCATTCAGAATCCATTCCCGGATATCGTTCCGGTGCATGGTGTTCTCACCCTGTTCGCTGTCCCGATACTTTTCTCCGATCAGTACGGAAGGAACCGTGAACGTAGCTTCGGATGTAGCAACGATCTGAATGTTGGACCGCATCATCTTACCGATGTACTGTGGTTTGGATGCCGTATGCAGATCGACAACCGGATATACCGCGTCGCCGTCCAGATCCACGACGACGTGTTCGACTGCCTGATCCAGATAGCGGATCAGATCTTCCCGGGTTTTATTATATTTGTTAAAAAAATCAGTGATGTCTTCACCGTCTTCGCTGCACACTTCATGGAACTGGGTGCAGACCCTGACGGATGCGCAGATTGGTTTCAAATAATTGGCCAGCCGGATTGCGCCGCGCTTGCCCGGGCCATCGTTGTCATAACAGATGACCACCTTGCGGTCTCGGAACTCGGCAGTGCATGCAGGCAGGATGCTTTCTCCTCCGGTAATGGTGATGGCGTTGAATCCGAATGACCGTGCTACGGCCATATCCTTTTCACCGGCGCAGATGATCGTGGTCTTGGCCCGTTCCGTGCGCCAGTTGTCAAAGGGAATGACAAAGCCCATAGTTGCCCCGGCACGGGACTTGACCTTGGGTGTGGCTCCTGGTTTATACATCCTGATATCTATCAGCTTATCATACATCAATACCGGAAAAGCAATTCGTCCGTCAATAGCATCCCGAACATGCAGTTCTTCAATGACAGCCATGCTGATTTTGAATTGCTGCAGCAAGGTGATGCTTTCAGTAGTAAGCGGGACATTGTCCCACTGCATCCGGTCTTCCGGGTTGCGATAAATTACGGCCAGCTTCATGGCAGTACCATAGGAGCAGCCCAGGATTGCACTGATGAACGACAATTCGGAATGCCCTTGCTGGCATACCTTGCAATGGAATACTCCTTCTTCCAGGTTTACATGAGCAGACGGATGCTGCTCGTAATACTGCACATGTCCCCCCGGAGTTGAGTGGGGGAAGGGACAGCACACGGCTGTCTCCTTCCGCCCAATCTCTATTCCGAAGTAATACTGAAAGAAGCTCATCAGTATTCGTTATGGGTTTCTGCTGGCGCTGGCGGAACTTCCCCATCGGCAGCATCGAAATCAAAGGGAACTTCGCCGTCGTCCGGTGCGGCAGCAGGTGCTTCCTGTTGTCCGCTTTCTTTGAGCAGGGCCTGGAACTCTGACTTGTGCCAGTAGATGTCCGAGCCGAACAGTTTGGCTTGTGCCCGCAGACGCTGCTTTTCCGGAGGCAGGTCCTTGTCCCGGTTGTCCACGGTGTTCTCCACTTCGACAACCAGTTCCTGATCCTGCACCAGCTTGATGAGATCTTTCAGTTCGAAAACAGTCAGGCCCGTCAGCTTGAGTGCGGTCAGGAAGCGCTGCAGTTTGAACTGCATGACTGCTGCTTCAGACTCATACTGTCCGTCGAACAGATTGCCGGCGCTTTTGCCGCTGCCATCGGTCAGCTTGTAAGTCAGGTTCAAGTACGGCGGCTTCTCCGGGTCCTTGCCTGTTTTCATTTCCGCCTTGGTGATCTTGGCCAGATAGAAACCTGGTTTTGGTACGGCATAGGGTGTATCGGAGGGCAGCTTTTTGAAGTTGATGGCCATATCATTCAGCCTTTCCCGCAAGTATTGCGATTGTGCGCATCATGATCTTGAGGTTTTCCACAATGGTCAAGAGCACCTGCTGATAGTATTGATGCTGCTGATCGTGCTTGGCACGAAGCTGCATAACTTCTTCTGTTCTGTGCTGCAGATGTTCCCGAAGGGCATGGAGTTCCTGAACCAGTTCCTCTGCTGTTTTCGGGACCGCGGCTACGGTGGATGGATTGACAGTGGGGGCTTGCATGTCTGGTACCATATATGCCTCCTTAGCTGACAAGCTGCCCAAACAGCAGCTTCAGTTTTTCCAAAGGAAGTTCCGATATCTTGATCTCTTTGACACCGGCACGTTCCTTTAGGATGTCCCAGATGGGACGGACGTTGGGATTGTTGTCGAGGTACTCGACCGTGGCTTTGATGTAGTCCTTGCGCTGCATTTCCAGCAGGTCTTCCGGACTGGTTCCCTCTTCAAGGAAGAGGCGCAACTGTTCCACCATGTTGGCGGTAAGGTCATAGACTTCATCGACCATGAACGGAGCGTACCGGGACTTGACGACCAGGACACGGGGCGCCCGGCCTGAGGATGTGCCTTGCTGGACCATGCTGAGAACCAGGTCAGGCTCATACTTCAGGTCCGGCATCATGATTTCCTGCTCGCCCAGGGACTTGAGCGCAGTTTTGCCGTCGTCGCCGGTGATGAACTCCATTTTTTCCTTGACTCGCACGGTGTTGATGACATGCAGTTGCGGGTGGCGGATCAGGGACATGATGAGATTCTTTTCGGCGACAATTTCCGGCAGACCCCAGGCTGTGTACTTGTTCAGCTTGGGATCATTGCGCTGCGCCTGGGTGACCATGTCCAGGACAGAGCCCTTGTACTGCCACATGTGGGAAATGGAATCACAGATCAGCGCTTCCATGCCCATCTTGATGGCCGCATCGCGGTACGCTTCGTAGTGGCTGGGCTTGTAGCCGTCGTCCGCAGTCAGGTCACCGACCAGGAACTCACCGACCACGTCGCCGGTATGCAGCCTGGCACCGACATACAAATCCAGGGATCTGTTTTCGGTATCCACGGCGCAGACCTTGCTCCAGTCCTTGACCAGGCCATAGGCCAAGGCCAGAGCCAGGCCCGACTTGCCTCGTCCGGACAGCCCCTCCAGGAGGATGCTGGCTTTGCACTGCTTGCGCTGTGCCTTACGGATTGTGGGTACGATTGCCATGTTTCTTTCTCCTTTCCATATAGGATCTCCAGTTGTTTATGACTTCGGTCTCACGATAGCGGGCCGCAATCATTGTGTTGATGTCCTCATCATAGGTGCCTGCAAGGCACAACTGATAGATGAGGTGCGCTTTGTCTGCCTTGTCTTCAGTCGTGGCAACGAAGCGGTCCTCAGCCTGGTCAATGTCTCCGACCGGCGGATACCGATCCATAAAAACAACAGCCTCGGCCCTGTCCAAAGTCAGGGCTTCCTTGCCGGCGTCGATATTGAGCAGCAGCAGATTGAGTTCTCCATTCTGAAAAGCCTGACAGTATTCCCTTCGGCGCTGCACCGCAGTAGCGCCAATTATTAACGCATGCGGAACCGTCAGCTGTTGGGAAAGTCGGTTCAGATACTGGGTGAATTTGGAAAACACCAGTGTTGGCTGGTCGGGATAGTCCTTGAGATACTGAAGTAACCATTCTGTTTTTGGTGAGCCCCCTTCCAAATTCAGAATACCAGGGTCGAGACAGATTTGGCGGTAACGGATCAGGCGATCCAGTTCGCCAATGGTGACGATGTCCTCAGTTTCCCATACCTCGGCCAGTTCGTCAAGGTACTTCTTCTGTTTGGGTGTGGGGTCCAATTTGATGGGAATGTATTCCTTATCCGGCAGCCACTGCATAACATCCTTGCGTTTGCGCACGATGCTGATGCGGGGCAGCATAGAGTCCAACATTAAAATCCCCTTAAAGTTTATCTTGCCTATTTCCATATAAGTTTGGCCTCGGGGATTTGTTTGTCGAGTCGTATAAAAATATTCATTGATGAAGTTCCAATAAGATCTGAAAGTATGCGGATACAGGAAGTGCAGGATGCTCCAGATTTCATGGGTATGGTTCATAGTAGGCGTACCAGTCAAGCAATAACGGACCGGGATATTGATTAGTTTGAACATCGCCTTGGCTGTAGCTGTTTTGGGATTGCGTATGCGATGTGCTTCATCAAGCACGATGGCATCTGGTTGAGTTAGGATCAGTTCTTCCAGGTCGGTGCCGCTTCGGCGAAGCAAGTCATAATTGATGATCAGCCCGACAGCATAATTTTCATTCCAACTGGTAAGGACTGCATCAAACAGGAACTTACGTCGGGCAGCTGTGCCTGAGATAACGATTGCTGGTCGTCCTGTCCAGCGTTCATATTCATCCCGCCATTGGAACAGAGCAGAAGCTGGACAGACTATAACTATCCGTTTTGAATGTTTAAGATGCAGCGCATAAAGAACAGTGGGAGTCTTACCTGTGCGTTGTTCATTGAAGAGCGCTGCGCTGTTGCGGGCAGACAGAAAAGAAGCGTCCTCTATTTGATAGGGACGCAGGTCTTCAAACATGGGGCCTCCTATTCTACGCGGAATGGATCTTTTGTCAGCTCTGTAACGTTGGGTGCGTTGACTTCCTGTTCATTCAGCGGAACATAAGTATAAATAAAAACCGGACCTGACCGCGTACCATCTCCGGCGATAACTTTATCCAGGGCATTGAGAATCTGTGCGGTACCGACAGACCGCTGGTTTTTATCCAGGTCTTTCAGAATAGTGCGTCGCTGGGTTTCAATCAGCAGGTTCAATTCCTGAGAAATGTATTCAGCCACGGCAGGCAGCAGCAAGAACTGTTTCCATTCCGATGCCGGGATGTTGGTCATGGCTGCCAACTGCCAATGGTTTTTGTAGAACACATCGGGTTCCAGTGTTTCATAAATGTCCCGCATTTTTTGTATGGATGCGGGAGCGTTTGGCAAATCAATCATAAGATCCTCCCCAGTGTGGTGTACTTCTGAATGAACTTGCGCATGATTTCCAGTTCTTCCTGCGTGTGCCGGATCGGATAAACGATACCGTTATGTTTGAATTGATTCAGTCGCCAGTTCAAAGTGGATCGGTTTAATCCGCTGATTTCCATCAGTCGGGATTCAGATACACCGGCCTGCTTTTGTAGATACAGCAGCTCATTCAGGAGCCTGGTATTATTATAATCCGCCTGCATCTCTTTGACCAGCAGTTGTTCGAATTCAATTCGATCCTGATCAAACAGAGTGCAACAGGATTCCAGGAACCGATATACTTTGACCGGGTCCGGATATTGTTTGAATAGGCTGACGAGGAGATGATGAAACATCACCTCGATCAGCCGGAGTGTCCATTCTTTGCGCATGTTAGATCGGAAGAGCGTCGTGTAGGGAAAGAGTGTAGATCTCGGTGG
>CALBTS010000763.1 GCA_937968035.1 uncultured Methanomethylovorans sp. | reverse complement strand
ACCACCGAGATCTACACTCTTTCCCTACACGACGCTCTTCCGATCTTTGAGAGATCGAACCATTTCTTACCCCAACTGGGTAGTAAAAGTGAGTTTCAAAGATCGAATGTTGTTGAAGGATTAAGGATAGCTCTCGTTGGATTTTTCAAAAAAATAGTGATTGCTAATCAATTAGGGATAGTTGTAAATAATGTGTATGCTGATCCGGAAGCATTTGGTGGCTTAAATTTATGGATAGTAATAATTCTTCAGCCACTCTATCTATATTTTGATTTCTCAGGCTATACAGATATTGCAATAGGTATTGCGAAGACTTTTGGGATTAATCTTCTTCCAAATTTTAACAAGCCCTTTCTTTCAGAGAATATTACCACTTTCTGGCGCAGAATGCACATGTCCCTTTCATTCTGGTTCAATGATTATGTTTTTAAGCAATTAAGTTTCAAATATCGTCGATGGGGAATTTATGCAGCCACTTTTGCTGTGTTTATTACTTTCACTCTGTTTGGAATCTGGCATGGTGCAGGGTGGAACTACATGATACTAGGTTTTCTGCAGGCGCTGGCTATCAATTATGAGTTTTTCACAAAACGAACAAGGTTTATACTATTCTCACATTTGCCAAGCGCAACCAGAGTTTGGGCCGGGAGAATATGCACCTATCTGTTTTTCGGTATTTCTCATGTCTTCTTCTTTGCACCAGATACTGAAACTGCATTTCAATTCTACTCAAAATTGACTGACATGAGTTTACGGTTATATCTTGGAGTATCATCCAGGTTTGTGTTTTTCTTTGCACTTGGGAGCCTGTTAGTCTTTATGGTGCTGGAGATTTTGAACCTGGATATGAAAAGCAAGTTCGTCAGAGTTGAAAGTTTTTGGAATAATAATAGGTTTTTACGTTTATCGACCTATTATGTACTTATATTATTTATATTAAGTCAGTTAGGAGGTGCTGAGACCTTCATTTACCAGATGTTTTAGGATTTTGATATCATTCTTTAAGTAAAGAGTAGAATTGGATCAATAGTGTCAACAATCACTTCTATAAGCATTTACAAGAACATATGAAGAAATTAGCAGGTGAGATTCTGTTATTCCTGGTGCCACTGATTATTCTGATTTCAAGTCTGGAGATAGCTGTTCGTAGCATGCCGAACCAATACAAATACAAGAAGGCATATGTGCAGGGGAATAATAATGCTATTGAGATTCTTGTTTTGGGTCAATCTCAGACACAATCAGGATTGATACCAGAGAATTTTGATCTCAATTGCTTTTCATTTGCAATAGACGCCCAATCTCTGAGATATGATCTTGCAATATTCAATAAATTCTCTGGCGGCTTGACGAATCTTAGTTATATAATTTTGCCAATAAACTTTTATACCTTCTATTTTGAGACTGCAAAATCATCTCAAACAAGGGCATGGGCGCGCAACTACCCACTATATCTAGGCATCAAAACAGAAGAAGTCCCATTTTATAAAAGATTTGAGTTCACATCTACGGTTTTTAAGGGTAAACTCCGGGCTTTGTATCGGTCCGTGGTGCACAAAGACAGCTTGTACAATTGTCATCCAATGGGTAATAACACTATAGATACATTAGGCATCAGTAACAGAGAAATTTGGCAGAGGAACTTGAAAAGAGACGGCGATTGGCAAATCGCAAGTCTTCACAATGGACAGGAGGTTAAGGATGCAAATATAGCCAGACTGTCAATGTTGATTGATTCATGCAATAAAAAGGGAATCAGAGTGATTCTTGTTACTCCGCCGGTATCTGAGAGCTTTAGGAATCTTTACGACAACAAGATGTTATCATATCTGAATGAAACATGCCGTTACGGAATTAGGCTAGACTCTCTTAATGCGCATGTACGTTATTTAAACTATTATAGCTCAGATATTTTTTGTGACAGCGATTATATGGATCCTACCCACCTGAATTTATCCGGAGCAATTAAGTTTACTGAACTGATTAATAGTGTTATCTCGGAATGGGAATGAGAAGGAATTATAGAGAATTAACGATTACTGACCCTGGTTTTTCTGCCAGGGTTTCTTTTATGCTTATATATTGAAGTGACCATTCATACGTTAGTAAAGAAAAAGATGTGCAAGAATTCCCGATAAACATATTCAAAAAGATAAAAGTCTGGCTTGTGGGTTCAAATGAAATGAGCTCGCTTTACTTTGATCAGGTTGGCCTTTAGATCGGAAGAGCACACGTCTGAACTCCAGTCACCGAATACGATCT